>CANGVB010000094.1 GCA_947456995.1 Bryobacteraceae bacterium
GCTTGAATGTAGTATTCGAAAAGGTCGTTGAGGGCTTCGAGGTTGCGAGCATCGAGTTCAACCGCACGCTCAAAATTCTGCCTTGCTTTGGAGGCGTAACCGGGCGCCGTGAGGAAAGAACTCAACTCTGCGCGCCGGCCATAGGCTCTACCCAGCCAGTGCCAGTGGGTACTCGCTCTTGGCTCAAGCTGGGTGGCAAGCTCAAATGACTCAGTCGCCTTCTTGTAGTCGCCCATCATGAAATAGTTGCGACCCAGCAGGTTTCTCTCGCTGCCTGACTTGTCTTTGAGTGCTTCGATTGTCTTTGCGCTTGCGGCATAGTCTGTTTTCTCGAACAATACACGCGCTTTTTCAAACGTGACTGTATCGGCCAAGGCTAACAAAACAATGTGATTGAAGATTAGCAATCGCATAAGATCATCCTTTGTTAGTATACACTAACTTATACGTATACCTCACACATAGGACGTTTCGGGTCAGGGTAGTGGATTCAAAAAGATGCTTCGCACTTGCTACACTTGTCCTTCAGCCCCACTATGCGTAGAACACTTCTGGCCAGCCTCGCACTCGCGCTGTTTCTGCCCGCGCAGGACAAGAAGCCCAAGACGCCTGAGCTTGAAATTACGCAGGTTTCCGTACACCGGATTGACGATACCTTGCTTGCGGCAGATGGCAGTATCCGAAACACAAGCAACAAGACCTTTAACAAGGTTCAAATTGTGTTCGAGTTCTTTGCGCCGGGCAAGCAGTCGATCACAATCCAGCGTGGCTCGCCTGAGCCGGATGTGATTCCTCCGGGTGAGCTGGTGGAATTTCACCTGCAACTACGGGCACCGGCTCGCGCCGTGCAGGTGACGCTTGGGGCAGAAGACGGCAGTGGCCGTGAACTCCGTGTCGGCAAGCCCGGCCCTTATCCAGTCGAATAACAGAATGATTGAAAGCATACAACCAGCCAAGAGTCTCTCTGGCGCTATCCGCCTTCCAGGCGACAAATCCATTTCACACCGTTGGGCGATGATCGCCGGGCTTGCCGAGGGCAAGACTACGATTCATGGCTACTCTACAGGCGAAGATTGCCATTCTACCCTTGGCATTCTGAAGCGGCTTGGCATCGAGGTTGATGACCAGGGCAGCGAAGTCTCGATTATGGGCAAAGGCCTCAATGGGCTGAGCGCGCCGAGCGAAGCGCTGGACGCCGGCAACTCCGGTTCGACAATCCGGATGATGAGCGGAATCCTGGCGGGGCAGTCTTTTACCTCACACATCCACGGTGATGAGTCTCTCTCGAAACGCCCGATGCAACGCGTGATGACGCCGCTGGCGCAGATGGGTGCAACGATCATTGCCACCGATGGCAAGTATCCACCGCTTGAGATTCGTGGTGCCGCGCTGAAGGCAATTGATTATGCGACGCCAGTTGCCAGTGCCCAGGTGAAGACTTGCGTGCTCTTTGCCGGGATGTTTTGCGATGGCGAGACGATTGTTCGTGAGCCGATCAAGACGCGGGATCATAGCGAGCTGGCCTTGCGGATGTTCGGCGCAGACGTCAAAAGTGTTGGCAATGTAATCACGATTCAGGGACGCCCAAAGCTTGTCGGCAAGGATCTGACTGTGCCGGGTGACCTGAGCTCTTCAGCATTCTTTTTGTCAGCCGCGCTGATGATCCCGGATTCGAACTTGGTGATCGGTGGCGTTGGACTGAACCCGACACGCACTGCTTTGCTGGACTATCTGGCCAGCATTGGCGCCGAGATCAAGGTGCTCAATGTGGGCGAACAACATGGCGAACTGGTGGGCGACATCCTGGTGCGCGGCAGCGTAAAGAAGGCTGGCGTGATCTCCGGGGCACTGACGGCGCAATTGATTGATGAGATTCCGACACTGGCTGTTCTCGGTGCGGCAACCGGTGGCCTTGATGTCCGTGACGCTTCAGAGTTGCGGGTTAAAGAGACCGATCGTATTGCCACTGTCGCTGAGAATTTCAAGCGAGCCGGAGTCGAGATTGAAGTTCGCGAGGACGGGTTTACCGTGCCAGGGAATCAGAAGTTTCACGCTGCGCAGTTTGACAGCTTTGGCGATCACCGGATTGCCATGGCCTTCGCCGTAGCCGGACTGGTTGCCGACGGGCCTTCCGAAATTCTTCGGGCAGAAGCCGCCAGTGTGAGCTTCCCCGAGTTCTACTCAACGCTACGCAAAATCACAAGTTAAAGGCACTATGCCGGATCGTCTTCAAAACCTAACGCTCGCAGGGGTTGTTCATGATTTGAACAACGTCTTTGAGACGCTTTTTGAGGCGAACGACATTCTTAAGCTGGACCCGAAACATGCAAAGCTGAGCGCGACGATCAAGCGCTCACTCAAGCATGGTGCCCGCATCGTGAAGAGTCTCGAAACGCAGGGCGGCCTTACCGATGCCGTGCGGGTGATCGAGCAGGTGGAAGCACTACTGATGGACTACCTGATCTCATCTCATGGCCCTGCCATCCTCATCGTGTCAGAGATTGAACCGAACCTGCAGATCGTTGGGAATCGCGGGGCCTGGGAGCGGGTACTGCTGAATCTTTTCCTCAATGCCGCTCGCATGATGCCGCAAGGCGGCACAATCTCGGTGAGCGCAAAGACCGGGCCAGCAGGTGTCGAGATTGCAGTACTCGATACCGGGCCGGGGATTCCAGCAAAGGTATTGCCAAGCTTGTTTGAGCCTGGATTCACAACGACGCCGCGCCACAAGGGGCTGGGTTTGCATATCGTCCGTTCGATTGTGGAAAGCCAGGGCGGCAGTGTTTCCGCGGCCAATCGGGAGGATCAGTCCGGGGCTGCCTTCCGAATTCTTCTACCGCGGTAGATCGTTGTAACCAACCAGCTTTATCTGGCTGTCAACGATTGCCTGACGGACGCTCGGGTCGATCAGCGCGCGCAACTCGAGTTCGCGGCTCTCTTTGAGACGCGTTGGTGCAAGCCTTAATTCTTCGCCAAGAATCCCTGGATGACACATGAATTCCGTAGTACCCGCCGGAAGGCTAGTCACCAGTTGGACCAGGTCTTGCGCTGAGAAGTTTCCGGTCCAGAGAAAGCCGGCAAAGTGGTTCGTGGATAGTGCCCCATGACGCGAGAGGACTTTATCGAAGTGGCCTCGCAACTGGCTCATGGCAAACGAGGCAGCCCGTGTTTTCCAACTGGCTCTACTGCCATCAAGGGGAAGATCAAAAGGCTTGCGGACCCAGCGAATCGAATACTTCTCGCTAATTGTGGCCACAGCTTCGAGCACAGACGGAAGCAGATGAGTGTGCTTGTGAGTATCGAGGTGCGTGGGCTTGATGCCTGCAGCCAGGATCTTCTCAACCTGTGCTTCCAGTTCCTTGAGTACATCCCAGCGGCCGGCAACGAGGTCGCCGATCAATGCGCCAACCGAGGCCGGCAGCATGCGGCCGGGCTCGCTCAGGCTCTCGCCCTGAACCATCTGCAAGTGGACACCGATATCGAGTGTTGGGGTCTCGGCAGCCAGGCGCAGAGCGTCATCAAAAGCGCCCCCATTGGCCATGAGCGTGGTTGAAGTGAGGATGCCTTCACGGTGGGCACGGACAATGCCCGAGTTCACGTCGCGCGTGAAGCCGAAGTCATCCGCATTGACAACGAGATAGCGCAAACTAACTTTCTAGAAGAGGGCGAGCTTGATGCGGAGGAATTTCTTGGGGTTGGCGCGAAAGTCCTTCATCAGGCCCTTCATCTCGACAGCCGTGCCGTCCAGGTTTTCGTAGAGAGACGGATTGACGAGCAGCTGTCCGAGCGAACCTTCGCCGCGGTTTACCTTATCGAGCATGGTGTCTACGCGGCCAATCGTGGCAGAGAGTTGTTTGGAGAGCGCATCACTCTTGAGCAACTGCCCGGCGGTGCCTTTGCCTTCGTTGAGGTCGGCGAGGAGCTTGCGCATTTCCACAATGCTCGCCCTGGTTTCGACATAGATGCTGTCGTCTTTGAGCAGTTTTCCGGCAGTGCCCTGCCCCGCCTGTATGTCGGCAACAATCTGATCCATACGGGTTAATGTCTTGCGGACATCGTTATATAGGGCATCGTCGCTCAACAACTTGCCGAGCGTACCTTTGCCGGCGTTGAGTGCGGAAGAGAGGCGCTCTACTTCTTTCATGATGTTGTTGAAGCGGTTGTAGAGTTCTTCGTCCACCAGCAGCTTGCCGATGGTGCCTTTTCCCGATTCCACCTGGCCCACGATGCCTTCGGCTTTGGTGAGAATGTTCTGGAGAACGGCGATGGTCTGCGAGGCCTGCGCCTGAATGTCATCGAGCTCGGCAGTAGAGCCGCTTGGGAGTTCTCCGCCTTTAGCGATGGCGGTCTTGGACTCACCCTTCTTGATCGCAATCAGTTTGGCACCCAGAAGATTCTCGGCGCCAATGGTGACCTTGGAATCGTTCGGGATAGAAGCAAGCATCTTGTCGCTGATTTCGAGGGTAACCTTGATGATGCGATTCGGCTTCGATTCCCCGGAAAGCCCAATATCGGTTACCTTGCCCACGAGAACGCCATTCAGGCGAACGGGAGCGTTCTTCAGCAGGCCACCACTGGTATCGAGGTAAGCAAAGACCTCAGACCGGGATTCGAACATGTTGGTGGAACTGGTGATGTAGAAAATCAGAGCCGTGAGTAGCATCAATGCCACTATGGCTAGCAGGCCTACCCGGAGTTTTGCCCAACTGGTTTTATTGGAAGTCATGCTGGAAGTTGATGCCCTCGCTCTCCACTTTGCCCTAACTTGGGCGGAGGTTGATGCAATACAAATTGTGACACATAGGGGTCGCGGGAGGCTTCAAGCTGCTGCTGCGTTCCCGAAAAGACGATGCGGCCTTCGTCCATCACGATGAAGGTTGTGTTGAGGTCGGCGTAGGTGCCATAGGGGCTGGCGCGCACTACATCGTGCATTGCATTATTCCAGTGGTAGTTTGCCGCCATTGCGCCATCCTGATAGCGATGAGTGGCGAGAACCGTTGTCGTCTTGCGAAGCTCGCGCTGCTTTACGATCAGGGACATGATGGTGTGGGCAGTGATGGGGTCAAGGCCGGCCGTTGGGGAATCGTAGAGGGAAATCTTGGGATTGGTGACATTGGCGCGGGCAATGCCTACACGGCGGCGCATACCGCCAGAGAGTTCGCTCGGGAATTTGTCGAGGGTGTGGCCAAGTTCGACGAATTCGAGCGATTCCAGCACGCGGGCTGCGATCTCGTCTTCGGGTGCGGCAAGACTCTTCTGATTGCGCAGCGGGTAGGCAACATTGTCAGCGATGTTCAGCGAATCGAAAAGACCGCCTTCCTGAAAGAGCACGCCAACTTCGCTGCGAATTCCAAAGAGCTCGGTTTCTTTGAGGTGTGTGATGTCGTGGCCGAGGAGTTCGATGCGTCCGGTGTCAGCCTGAATCAGCGACATTGCCAGCTTGAGCAAAACGGTCTTGCCGCTTCCAGCAGCACCAAGAAGAATGAAGGTATCGCCTTCGTTTACGGTGAGATTGATCTTGTCCAGCACCAGCTTGCCGTCATAAGAGAGCGAGACATTTTCAAACTTGAGAATGGGTTTGGCCATCAGGTGAGGCTCACGAAAATTTGTGTGATCAGAACGTCGATCACAAAGACCCATACGCTCGACACGACGACGGCTTTGGTTGTGGATAGACCCACACCCTGCGTACCGCCCGAAGTGCGCATTCCGTAGAAGCAACCAACCAGAGAAATTACGATGGCAAAAACAAAGGGCTTCATCAAGCCCTGCACCATGTCATTGAGGGCAAGGATATCGATTGCCGAGCTCCAGTATTGGTTTGCGGTGTTGCCGATGATGGTGACGGCAATCAGAAGGCCGCCCATAAGCCCAACGAAGTCGGCGATGGCCGTCAGAAGTGGCTGCATGAGAGCGGTGGCAACCAGCCTGGGGACGATGAGCTTTTGAATTGGGTCAGTGCCAAGGGCACGCATCGCATCGATTTGCTCGGTAACTTTCATCGAGCCGAGTTCTGAGGCGATGCCCGAGGCATTGCGGCCGGCGATGAGCAAAGCGGTGAGTACGGGCCCGAGTTCGCGGATGATGCTGATCGAGACAACCTGGCCTGTTTGCGAGGTGGCACCGTAGGTTGCGAGGGCGCGGGACATCTGCAGCGTCATAACAATGCCGCTGAATGCTCCGATTAGCGCAACGATAGGCAGACTGCCCACGCCAATCGAATCCATCTGCATCAATATGTCTTTCCAGTAAATAGGAGGCTTCGTGATGTTTCTAATGCTGCGAGCAGCAAGGTAAAGAAAGTCTTGAAAACTCTGAACTGGGCTTTTAAGGTAATCGAGCAACCGGCTTGGCCCCTTATGGTTTGCTTAGCGTTTTGATGCTAGCATACCGTTCGTGAATGGGCTTACGGCGATCAGCGGCATCCGGATAGGACATGCCACAGACCTTGAAGGAATTACCGGCTGCACTGTGATTCTTTGCGAGGGTGGTGCGACGGCAGGAGTGGATATTCGCGGAGGCGCAAGCGGCACCTCTGAGATTGGCGTGCTCGACCCGATGCACATCACACCTACGATTCATGGGCTGGTTTTGTCGGGTGGAAGTGCGTTTGGGCTTGAGGCTTCGAGCGGGGTAAGGCGCTTTCTCGAGCAGCACGAAGTTGGATTTGATATGCGCAGTGCGCGGATTCCGATTGTGCCGTCAGCCATTCTTTACGATCTGGGGATCGGAAACGCGCACGCGCGGCCGTCGCGTGAAATGGGCGAGGCGGCAGCAGCGGCTGCCTTTGCTTCAAAGACCCATGCAGTGATCGAAGAGGGAAATGTGGGTGCCGGGACGGGCGCACCCGTCGGCAAGATCAACGGGATGAACTTTGCGATGAAGGGCGGGCTGGGGACGGCGGTGTGGAATCTGAGCGGCAAGTTTGCCGGGATCCAAGTGGCGGCGATGGCAGCCGTGAATGCGTTTGGGGATGTTTTGGATGCTCAGGGGAAAGTGCTGGCAGGGGCCCGCAAGACGCAAGACGGCAAGGGCTTTGCAAATACAGCAAAGCTGATGCTAGATGGGGCGGAAGCAAAGTTTGAAGGCGGCAATACGACGCTGGCAGTGGTGGCAACCAACGCGCGGCTAACCAAGGTAGAAGCAACCAAGCTGGCGCAATTGGCGCAGGCGGGCGTGATTCGGGCTATTTCGCCGGTGCACACAACTCGTGATGGCGACACGATCTTTAGCCTCTCCACCGGAGCCTTGCCGGCAATCGACATCAATGCGCTAGGGATTGCTGCGGCGGAGGTGCTGGCAGAGGCGATTCGGCGCGCAGTGCGGAAGGCGAAAAGCCTAGGCGGGGTTCCCGGCCTCGGTTGATTGGATCAGCTTGACGGTGGTGGTGAGTTGGCCCAGATGGCGCTGTGTGTGCTCGGCGATGTGGGCGAGGATAGTGCCCAGCGGAGAAGGGATTTTTGCCCTGCCGATTTCGCGAATGATTGTCAGGTCTTCCTGACGAATGGCGTTTACTCGCAGGCGGGCGTCTTTGAGACGCTGTTCGAGAAGCACGATCAAAGAAAGCAGAGGCAGCGTTTCTGTAACTTCATTTTTCAGGGTGCTGAGTTGATCCTGATCGAGACTGCGCCCTTCGGCGTAGGTGAGCAGCCGGTCGATCGATTCGGCGATATGACGGATGTGAAAGCCGACGGGTGAGAGGCCGTGCGGACGCAGCCAGACTTGTTCGTCAGTGAGCCCTGTGGTGATTGCGATTACATCTTCTTCCGCTTGTTGTAAGGTGCACAAGAGCAGGTGGCGTAGGGGATCGGTGGTGACGGAGAGACTTCTTAGCCAGACTTCAGCCATGTGGGGCCAGCTTCCTTTAAGGTGATGTGTTTGGGGATCGATGCAGATTTTGCGTCCACGCTGTTGTTCTCGATATTGACTTCAATTGGATCAAGGGTGGTTTTGGCCCCTTTCACGCTGCGGGCGATGGGTTCCACGCAGTGGACGATGGTGTTGTTGCGGACGATCGCACGTTTGACTTGAGCATAACCGTTGAGAGGCGTGTCAACGATGCCTTGCATAAACGAGATGGCAGCGCGGTTGCCGGTGCCGGGGAGGTTTTCGAAGTAATTGTCTTCTACGAGGTGATTTTCGCCGATGATGCGGACCCCACCGGCACGCTTGTAGTTGTCTCCGTAGAAGATGTTGGCTTGTACCTTACAGCCGTTGCCGTGGCGCAGGGTGAGCGTGCCATCGCAGGCTTTCAAGACATTGGCGCGGTAGAGGTTGCCGCAGCTTTTGTTTGAGATGATTTCGATCTCGCCATCGCAGCCGGTGAACCAGTTGTTCTCGATTCTACAGAGGCCGGGCTGGAGTGAGGTGGAGGAGTCTCCAACGCGGATGGTTTCGCCGCCGTTCTCGCCGAGAGGCTCGCGTGGGCCGAAGTGGTTGTGATGGATGCGGTGTTTTGCGCCTGCCGTGTCGCCCTTCTGAAGCCAAACAACCAGCGTTGTACCGCGGTTGGTTTTGCCAGCGATGTAGTTGTGATCAAACTCATTGTCTTCACCGTAGAGGGAGACCCACTTGGAATCGATGGTTTTGTCTGGGCCGCTGTAGTTGGTGATGGCGCAATTAGTGACGCGGTTGTGGTTGCCCTGGATGGTGATGACGGCCTTGGGGGCGGCGCCGTCTTTGAAGTGGAGGCCTTCGACGGTATTGCCTTCACCGTTAATGGTAAGGGTGGAGGATCCGGTAAGGATTACCCCACCAGGGCTTTCTGCGCGTACTTGAACACCCCGACCCTCAAAGCGCAGCGCCTTATCTCTATAGATGCCGTTGGGCAAGACAACGGATTCGGCGCGCAGCGCAAAGGGAAGCAGAATGATACTGCGGCGGTGCATTTATTTCAGGATCGAGGCCGGAAACTGGGCAGCTTTCGAGGCGTCTCCATTGCGCTTGTCCGATTGATTTAGGGTGCGGTCGGCGTTGAGCGGGATGTACATGCCGCCCGTTGATTCGAGGATCGCGAAGAGCTTTTTGTTCATCTCAACGGCGACTGATTTATGTTGCGGTGACTCGATGAGATTCTGCATCTCAAGCGGATCATTCTGCAGATCGTACAGCTCGTCGAGATCCCAGAGGCCCTGGTAGCGGATGTACTTGTAACGATCGCCACGAATGGCGTGGACGGTCGGGGTTTGGGGGAAGTTGCGCTCCCAATAGTATTCGTAGAGCAGGCCGTCTCGCCATTCGCTTTTCTTGCCCTGTGCGAGGCCAAGGAAGCTTTTGCCCTGAGTCTCAGGAGCTGGCGCAAGGCCGGCTGCTTCGAGACATGTGGGGGCGATGTCGATGTTGGCGATCACTTCGTTCAGCTTTTTGCCGCGCCCGAAGAGTTCAGGGCACTGCAGCAACATCGGCAC
>CANGVB010000095.1 GCA_947456995.1 Bryobacteraceae bacterium
CCCAGGCCAAGTGCGTCCGTGTGATACCAGATCGACTTCGGCAGGTTCGGGTCCTGCTGTTTCCAGCTCGGGTCAGAAGGGAATCGTGCGGTGCAAGTCACACGCTCTGGCTTGTCTGCCCATGATCCACCACGCGCCGTATGCGGATAAGAAGTCTTCGACGGATACCAGGCTTGCGGATTCTTGTAAGCGTCCGCATAATACTGGTCTGTCGTCCATTCCATCACGTTGCCAAGCATGTCATAAAGCCCAAACGCATTCGGCTTCTTGGTGCCTACCAGTTCATACTGGCCCTTCTTGAATACAGCAACGTCGCTCAACTGCGCCGGTGCCGGTGCATTGGCCTTGCAGGCGTACTCCCACTCGGCTTCGGTCGGCAAGCGATAGAAGTGTCCGGTCTTCGCACTCAGCCACTCAGCGTACTTGCTCGCAGCATGATGAGTCATCGAGATGGCCGGATAGCCTTCGATACCCATGCCAAAAGACATCTCGACATATGGCTTGGTCGGCCGGCTGATGGCATCGATCGCAATGTTGTTCCCGGCAATTTCTCCAGACAACGCAGCAAACATGAAGAGCCGGTATTCGTTCCAGGTCACCTCTCGAGGGGCCATCCAGAAAGGCTCAATCGCCACCTCATGTTCCGGCGACTCGTCCTTCACATTGTTGTTGCCCATCTTGAGCTTGCCAGCCGGAATAGGAACCATCTCATAAGGCACATCGGTTCCCGGAATGATGGCCTTGTAAGGCTTCATCACCTTGTCTTTGGCTGAGGCTTTGACAATTTGCGAATGGATGTTTTTGGTCAACTCCAGATCGTCGGCCATCGCCTTTTGCGCTTCAGGGTAGGGAAGGCCATCAGCCACCCACTGGGTCAGCGTTGCCTTGTCCTTCGCATTGAGCGGAGGCCCACCAGGCGGCATAGTGGCAAGTGACGAAACGATCTTGTCCTTTTTACGGACGAAGAATGCGCGGTCGTGACAGGCCGCGCATTGCTTCTCGATGACAGGTTTGACTTCAGTAACGAAGTCGACAGCAAAAAATGCAAACAACAGAATCATACAAACTTCGTGATGCCGGGCTTGGGCGTTGGCATATCCGGCAGGCTCCCCTTGGCGTCAAAAGGCTCAGGGAAGGTCGACAGCTTCGAGTTCTGTATCTGTTCCCACGAGATCTGCGCACCGGTATAGGCGGCAGTCCGGCCGAGGATGGCAAGCAGCGTGGACGAGATCATCCGGTCACCCTTATTTACCACTTCGCCCTTGCGAATCGCGGCAAACAGAATGTCGTGCTCATACTGATAGCCATCGTTCTTGGTGCCTTCAAATGCCCACAGCACCTTGCCCTTGTGGTCTTCTACCAGCGGCAGCGGCCCGCGGCCAATCGTAACCTTACCCTGGGTCCCCATGATGTAGTCGGCATTCTCGTTGTAGATGCCGGGGATCTGACGATGAGCGATAAACGCACGCGCGCCATTCGGGTAGAGGTAGTTGCATTCGAAGTGGTCATAGATGTTGCCACCCTCTTGCGGAATCTGACGTCCACCGTGCGCCACGCACGATACGGGCGGCATATCCTTGAATGCCCACGCCACCTTATCCACCGAGTGCACTGCCTGCTCGACGTAGCCATCGCCGCAGGTCCAGATGAAGTTGTACCAGTTCTTGGTCTGCCATTCCACGTCACTCATCCCTGCCGGGCGAGTGGAGGCAGGCGGCATCGGCTTCACCGGGCCCGTGTAATAGGTTGCGTAGTAGGACAGAATGTCGCCGATGATGCCGGCATGAACCTGCTCCATCAACTGCGAAATATGGTTGGCGTAGCGCCACATAAAGCCATCAACGATGCACTTCTTCTTGTCACGTGCAATCTTCACCGACTCGATCACGCTGCGTACGCCAGCCGGGTCCACGGCCATCGGCTTCTCAGTGAAGACGTGCTTGTTCTTTTCCACCGCATAGCGCAATTGCGTCGGGCGGAATCCGGGAGGCGTGCAAAGCAGCACCACGTCGATGTCGGAATCGATCACCTTCTGATAGGCATCGAAGCCCAAATATTTCTTGCCATCGGCAACCTTAACCTTGGCTCCGTTAATGCGGGCAATCCGCCCGAGCGAAGCATTGATCTGTTCGGTGGACACGTCAGCTACTGCGGTCAATTCCGCATAGTCATCCGCCTTCAGGGCTTGAGAGGCAGCGCCAGTTCCACGGCCACCGGCACCAACAAGGCCAACCTTGATGGCATTCGTGACGGTCTGGGCTTTAATGATGGCGGGAGCCGCAATAACGCTGGCTACCTTAAGAAAATCGCGACGAGGTGTTTCCTGCATAAAACATGAGTTTATCTCAATACAATCAAACTGCCCTGCCAGATCCCGTATTCTGTTTTCCGGCCTTCGTTTTCGACCTCGAAAATACGATAATCATCACCGTCAAAATCATCATCAACTGCATCACGATCAGGCTTGATCGGATGCTGCCGGTAGCAATCATAAATGCGTCAGCAGCGAGAATCACCACAAGCCCGATGAGTTTTGAAGGCGATCTCATCTACTTCTTTACGAATTTCCGGGCGCCCAAAGCGATAGCTGGCCCCAAAAGCATAAAAGCCTGCGTGTAGAGCATTCCTGGCGTCAATTCCCCAAACAGGATCTGCAAAGCGTCAGCGGCGACCATAATTGTGAGTCCCACAGCAAAGACGATTTTGTGCGCCACAGGCATGTTTCGATCTTACAGTACACAACCCAAAGCGCCACACGGGCGCTAGTTCTTGCTCCTTCAACCAGGGCGAAACTCCGGCACCCGTTCCGACTCTGCAAAGCTTGCCCCAAGCCTCTCCAGCGCATCCTTATCAAAGCCCTCAATGCGCTCTGCGATCTTCCCGTTCTCATCGAGAACAAACATCGTAGGCACGTGGTGAACCCCAAACTGGTTGCTAGCCGGATACCCCTCCGCCGCAAGATCCAGCACCGACTCAATCTTCACTTCAAACTGCTGCCGAAACTTCGCCGTTGCTTCCGCATCATCCTGCGAAACTCCCAGCACTGGCATCTGCACTCGATGCAGATAAGGCAGTGTCAGCTTGCATGTCGGGCAAGATACCCGGTAAAAGACCAATAAAGTATTCGGCCTGGCAAACATCGCCTACTTGCTCTCCTTCGCCTTGCGCTGCTGCTGCACAAACGAAAGAATGTCGAACTTTTTGATCACACGGTCTGGAAAAAAGCTGTTCACCGATTCCTGCTCGTCATTGAATACCTGAAACACCGTTGCCAGCTTCGTAAGCACCATCAACTCCATATCGCGCTCGGACGGGCTCAGGATCCGTAATCCCCCGCCGTTTCGCTCCAGTGTTGAAAAGCAGTTCACCAGCATTCCCAGCCCGCTCGAATCGATGTAATCCACTTCAGCCAGATTCACCACCACTCTGGGCTTGGAAGCAAGGTCGGCTGTTGCATGTTCCCGCAATTGCTGGCACGGCTCCCCAGCGATTAACGAACCCTCAAGGTCAAGAATTCGAATGCCTTCCCGCTGTCTCTCTTTGATTTGCATGTTCTATCTGATTCCTGATATCGATTATTTTCGCAGGGAAGCTAACGAGAAAGCTCGTACCCTCACCCAATTTACTACTCACCTGAATTTCCCCACCGTGTGCCTTGACAATCCATGAGACGAAGCTTAGTCCCAACCCGAGGCCCTTTTCTGCACCGGTGTCTTTCATCGGTACCCGGTAGAAACGGTCAAAAAGGTATGGCAGATGTTCAGGTGCAATGCCCTCCCCATTGTCGCGAATCTCGAGCATGATTTTGTTGGTGTTGGCGTCCATTGTAACGATCACTTCAACAAAGCCCGCCTGTCTCGTGTACTTGATCCCGTTATCGATCAGGTTGTACAGCAGTCTCTCGATTTGGATGCGATCCGCTGAGATTACTGCCCTGCGCGGAAGTTGATTACGCAACACCACTCCGCGATCCTGTGCCGGGATCTCCAACTCGGCCAAAACCTCCTGCACCAGCGGCACCAGATCCAAATCCTGCATCTGCAGCGCAAGCTGGCCCCCTTCAGCCTTGGCCAGATTGAGCAATGCCCGCACAATCTGCGACAACCGGTCAATGTCCACCAGCGCTGCCTCAATGGCCACTCGCAGCTCTTCCTCCGTCTTCGCCGTCATCAGCGCCACTTCCAGTTGCCCGCGTACCACTGTGATCGGCGTCCTCAGCTCATGCGATACGTCTGTCGAGAACTGTCGAATTTGTTGGAAACTCTGTTCCAGCCTCTCCACCATCCCGTTAAAACTCGCGATCATGTGATCCAACTCGTCGCGCGAACTACGCAGTGGCACTCGCAACGATAGATTGGATCCCGAAACCTGCGCCATCTGCGCAGCCACCTCGGTTACCGGTTGCATCGCCCGCCGGGCCAGAAGCCACCCCAGCCCAGCGGCCGTCAGAATGATAAACGGCAGTGCGATGAAGTAGTCTTGACTGAACTGGTCGATCACATAAAGACTGGGTGTGAAATTGCGTCCAAGCGCAACGAAATACTTGTGATTCCGCTCGCTCAGAGCCCCCTCCCGCACCATGAAAATCTGCCCCCGCACACTCGGGTGAAACGTGTAGCGAGGTTTGTCTTGAGACAGAATCGTCGCAATCAATGCAGGGCTCTGAAACCCCAACTCGCGGTACATCTCAGAGCTTTCCAGCACCTCGCCTTTTTCGTCGGCGATCATGTAGATCAGCTTCAAACGCTCGACGATTGCTGTTTCTTCCGGGTCGGTCGGGTCATAGGCCCATTCGAGCTTCCCCACCGCATTGATGCGCAGGAAGCCTTTGGTCGCGGCCCATTCCTCATCGAGCAGTCCCTGCACGGTTGTCTCGATCACCCCGCGCAACATCCCCCGCAGTACAAACCCAAACCCTGTCAGCAGAATTGCGAAAAAAACTGCGTAGCTCAGCGCAAGCCGGAACCGAAGACCTCTGAATAAGCTGCGCTGCATGATTTCAATTTACAGCAGTCGCAGTTTTGCTATTCCTGTCCAGCTTTGTCGCTGCGGCTTTCAGGCAACTCAAGCATGTAGCCGATACCGCGAACGGTGTGGATCAGCTTGGTCGGATAGCGGTCATCGATCTTCGAACGCAGGTGGCGAATATACACATCGACAATGTTAGTGAGCCCGTCGTAATCCATGTCCCATACATGTTCCACGATCATCGTTCGGCTCAACGGTCGCCCTTTGTTCCTCATCAGATATTCGAGGATCGAAAATTCCTTGGGTGCCAGTTCAATGTTGTCTCCAGACCGTGTCACCTTACGGCGAATACAATCCAGCGTCAGCTCACCAACAATCAGTTTCTCCGGGGTAGGCTGTCCTCGCCGCAACAGTACTCTTACCCGCGCCAGCAGTTCGACAAAGGCAAATGGCTTCGTCAGATAGTCGTCAGCGCCAAGCTCAAGGCCCTTCACCCGGTCCTCAACTGCACCACGTGCACTCAATATCAACACTGGAGGATTCGTCTTGCGGTTACGGATTTTCTCAAGCACCATAAAGCCATCCATGTCTGGCAGCATCATGTCCAGGGTGATCAGGTCATAATCCGTGGCGTGCACCAGGTTCAGCGCAGCCTGTCCATCTGGAGCAATATCCACTGCGTAACCAGCGCTCTCAAGCCCTCTGCCAAGAAAATCGGCAATTCTCTTCTCGTCTTCCACCACAAGGATTCGCATTGTCAAACTCGCTATTACCTTAACATCATGCGCTTATCTTCGCTTAAGTGAATCTTAATCATTGCTTCTCCAGAATCCACCCATAAAGCAGCAAGCTGATTCCGTAAGCCGCGCCTGCAACGCCAAGATAGACCAGTTCTCCGTTCGCAGTGGCGATCCCACAAGAGAAAAGCCCGATCACCTGCAAAAAACCATAAGGAAAGAACTCACCCATCGTGAATCGCCAGGGCGGGGAATCGATCTGCGAAAAAACGCTGAAATGATGCCCCACTGCCAAAGCCGCCAGCATTCCTGCCAGCGCCCCCACCGGGCTCAAGCCTATCGTCAGCAGCACCGTCATTCCCACCAGCACCAGTCCCTTCCGAGCAAGAATCCGATATCCACGCGACGGAGAAATTCGCCACCTCAACCTTCCCGGCAATCCATCCAACGCAAAAAGATTCTGAGCCATCGTACTCAGGCAAAGCACAACCATCATCGAAAGTACCGGATAGGCTTCCGGTTGGGGTTTTGTATACAAGTACCGGTAGGCAGTTCCAGATCCTGCAATCAACGCAGCAAGCCAAAAGTCGAGTGTCCGCATCATCTGGCGTAACTCAAGGGTCGGCAGCAGACGCCAAAGCCATGGGCTCGCATGAGATTCCGGCCGCGCGAAGACCCGCAGAAATCGCGCCTGCACCTGCGTCAATGGCCACAGCGACAACCGGATTTCCGGAATTCGCGCCAGTGGTGCGGCCAGCGCCGGCACCACCATCAAACTCCCAATCAGCGTCCAGATAAAGCCCATGCTCTCGGGCTGCATCGAAAGCAACAATGCAAACCAGAAGAAATTGTTCCCCTGAATCGAATTCAGAGTTCGGATTTCGCGGTACGCCGTAACGGCGATCGCGCGCAGCAGTGCAATCAACGCATCCACTCCAGCGCCGGCAATTCCTTGGCCTTCACCACATCCAGATAGTGTGCCCTCAACTCACCCTCGGCCTTGGCCTCACTCCTCCAAACCACCGCCCCTCCGTCCAACAGCAGCACCTCATCGGCCAGCCGCTCCACGTGCATCAGCATATGTGACGACACAATCATGCTCGTCCCACGTCGTTTCAACTCATTCAGCAAAGCAAGTACAGTCTCACAACTGGCAGGGTCCAATCCCTCAAACGGCTCATCCAGAATCAGCACCTTGGGGGCATGTAAAACCGCCAGCGCCAGCGCTGTTTTCTTCCTCATCCCGTAACTGCACGCAGCCGCAAAACGCGTCTTCCCTTCCGCGAGTCCAAGCAAATTCAGTAATTCCGCACTCCGCCGTCCGGTTTCTGCCTTCTCAATCCCATACAGCCCGGCACTCAAGCTCAGATGCTCCTCAATCGAAAGCGCATCAAAGAGCCCAAGATGCTCCGGCATGACACCCATTTGGGCCCGCCACTGGCGTGGTGCCGATTTTGGGCGGTGCCCAAGCACTTCAACCCGGCCCACCGACTCGCTCTCCAGCCCGGCAAGCACCTTCAGACAACTCGACTTGCCGGCCCCGTTTGGTCCCACCAGTACTGCCGCCCTACCTTCCGGCAATCGCAGGTCAAATTCCCGCAACGCAGAAAAGTCCCCGTAGTTTACGCCCAGTCCCTGACATTCGATAACAGTACTCACAATTAGGTCCTACGCCCCATTTTCATACTAAGTTCCAAATTCATTTGCGTTAGACTCCCTGTATTCGCTAGCCTTTTTACTGAAACGTAATCGTCTCACAGGAGTCCCAACCGCATGTGGAATCGCCGAAAAGAAGAAGAACCGACCGCCCGTCCGTCCAGCCCGAACCCCTCCTCACCAGGAGCAGCCGAAGGAATGCCAATGCAAACAACCTCGTCGAGATTTGAGAACGATGCACCGATGCCTTCCCGCACTGCCACCATCGGTAAGGGTGTCACAATCACCGGGCAGATCTATTCGCGCGAAGATCTGATCATCGACGGCGAAATCGATGGCACCATCGAAGCCAACGAACACAAGATCACCATTGGGCCCAACGGCAAAGTTAAGGCAGCCATTAAAGCCAAAGATATTGTTGTCCTCGGCGCCGTCCAGGGCAACGTCGAAGCAAGCGACAAGATCGATATCAAGAAGGATGCGCGTCTCGTTGGCGATATCAAAACCGCCCGCATCTCGATCGAAGACGGTGCCATCTTCAAGGGCTCCATCGACATCGTTCGGGTCGAAGCTCCCAAGGCCGCTCCCAAGCCCCAACCCATTGCCACTCCCGCCGGCACGCAACAATCCATGGCCGCATCTGCTGGCAGTGGAGAAACAAAGCGCTAACTTAGGCTGCGGGCGAATTAGAAGCCTGTTACTTTAGTACCAGAGGAGATGGCGAACCCTTTCAAGGCATTACTCCGCGCAGTTCAGGGATCTGACGATTCCGATAGCAGCCTGCGCCCTTCTCGCCCTTCTCCCAGGCCGGATGCTCCGCCCCCCGCCACCAAGCCAGTCGACTTTGCCCCTCCGCAGATGCGTTCCAGTTCTGCCCTCCAGCAGTTTGTTCGTTCTCTCGACACCAATCGCGATCTTCGCCTCCTGGATTTAGGTGGGGCCAATGCAGCAAACATCCAGTTCATGACGCAACTGGGTACCCGTCTCTACTCCGAAGACTTCTTCGCCACTCTCGAAGATTGCTTCGGCGATGGCGACTACTACGAAAATCAACGAGATCCTGCCCGCGTCGACAGCTTCCTGATCCAGACTTTTTCAGAGCAACGCGGCCCCTTTGATGGTGCCCTCGTTTGGGACTGCCTCCAGTTCCTTCGTCCCTCTCTCCTCGATAAAACCATCGATCATCTTCATCGCATTCTCGAACCAGGCGCTCACCTCCTCGCCTATTTCTATGCCGATGAGCGCGCACAAACAATCCCGCAGTATCACTTCAAGATTCATGACGAGCACAACATTGTCGTTGCTCAGAAGGCTGAAATGCCACCCGGGCAAGCCTTCTCCAACCGCAATATCGAACGTCTCTTTGAAGACTTCGCCTCCACCAAGTTCTTCCTCAGCCGCGACAACATGCGCGAAGTTCTTGTGCGCCGGTAACCGTGGCACTCCCATTTGAACTCTTTGTTGCTCAACGCTACCTGAAGGCCAAACGCCGCCAGTCAGCGATCTCAATCATCACTACCATCTCCATAATTGGCGTCGCTGCAGGTGTCATGGCGTTGGTTATTGCAATCGCCATCAACAACGGCTTCCGCACCACGTTGCAGAAGAACCTCCTCGGTGCCACGGCCCACGTCACGATTACCGAACGCGTGCCCGGTGAAGGTATCTCCGGCTGGCGTGAACTCTCTCAAAAGCTCGCCACCCTCCCTGGCACCATTGAGGCTTCTCCCGCCCTTTACGAAAAGGTTTTCGTGAATGCAGGCGGCTCAAGCAGCGGCGCCATCATCAAAGGCCTCGATCTCTCCAGCCCCCGCCTTGCCAAAGATCTGCTGCCCTTCATCAAGCAGGGCAGTATCGATAAACTGCGCGAAACCGAAGATGCCGTTCCCTCTCTTCTGCTCGGCTCA
>CANGVB010000096.1 GCA_947456995.1 Bryobacteraceae bacterium
CTGCATGGCCGAAGCCTCCCTTCTTGCGGCCTGAATTTAACAACTACAACAGTCAGCCCTGGTGGCAGGGCAATGAAGTAAGCCGGGCTCCTGAGAACCTTACCTACACCCTGAACATCCAGCGTCAGATCAACAAAGATACCGTCTTTGAATTTGGTTATAACTATGTCCGTGGCACCCACCTTCAGGCTGGCTTGCTCAACTACAACCAGTTGAACTTTGCCAACCTGCCGGCAAATCTCAGCCCCTTCACTGCCGCTGGCCGCACACTGTTGAACTCGAGCATCAGTTCACCCGCAGCCGCTGCTGCGGGTATCGCCAAGCCCTTCGCCAGCTTCCGTGACAATCTAAGTGTCGCCTGGTCTTTGCGCCCCTTTCCGCAGTACAGCACTATCGATACGGCCGGTGGCAATGGCGATCGAAGCGGCTCCTCGAAGTATCATGCCCTGATCCTCAAGCTTGAGAAACGCTACTCGAGCGGTCTCACTTTCCTCACCAGCTATGTCTTCTCGAAGATCCTGACGGATGCAGATTCTGCATGGGTGGGCGGGGCGGCAATGGACATGTACAACCGCAAGCTCGAATATTCAATTGGCCAGCTCGACCAGACTCACAACCTGAAGTTGAGCTACGTCTATGAACTCCCCTTTGGCAAAGGACGCAAGTATATGACCGGCGGCGGGCTAAGCAATGCTGCTCTTGGCGGCTGGCGCATCGGCGGTGTTCAGACTTACAGCTCTGGCACGCCGGTGGGTATTGGCACCACGGTTGGCTTCCCGATCTTTGCCGGCGCAAATAGACCCACAATCTCTACCTACGAAGGCTGGCGTAGTGAGCCATCTGGTAGCCGCTTCGACCCCTTCAAAGAACCCTACATCAACCGGTCGGTTTTCCCCGAACAGCCGACCGATCGTCTGGGTAACATGACCCGCTATAACCCCAATTTCCGCTTCCTTCCGAATCTGAGCGAGAATTTCTCGATTGCCAAGGACTTCAACTTCACCGAGAAAATTCGCTTCAATCTTCGTGGTGAAGCCTTCAACGCCTTCAACCGAACCCTCTGGGGCGGCGTAGGCGGCGCACAAACATTGCAGGACCCCAACTTTGGTGTCTGGCGCAATCAGATCAATCAGCCCCGGCGTCTTCAGATCGCCCTCAAGCTGAATTTCTAAGCTCTACTGTGGAAAGGCTGCGGCGCGAGCCAAGGCCATCCGCAGTCCCAAACGGTCCATTTCAATCAACTGGCCATTCACTCGCAAGCGCCCTCCCAGTGAGGGCGTTTTGCCGTTCGGGTCCCAATACTGCTTGATCTTCTTGCCGCCAAACTGGTTGAGGTCAGATGTCTTGGGTGCCTGCCTGGTCCGCCATACGACGTGCAGAAAGAGAGGTGTCTTCTTGTACTCACCAAAGATAGGTAGAAGTAAATCGGGAGGCGCACTGATCGTGTCCATCGTAAACATCACAGGGGCGTTTACTGCCTCTTCTACGATGACAAGGCCGTCTTGCTCCATCGGCGTTGATCCTGGGCCACTGGAGCAACCGCAAAGGGTTAAAGCCAGAACGATCCAGCGCCTCACGCCTTGAGCTTCGCCTCAAACTCCCGCTTGTAGGCTTCAAGCCGGGCCGGCTTCAAGAATCGGTACCGACCGTCAGCCAGTTCGGCGAATTCCCGTTTGGCTTCGTCTTTCCTCTTGGTGCCAACCAGCAGCGTTGCCAGTTCCTTACGGTAGAGATGATTGGTGGGGAACTCGCGCTCGAGGCCACGCATGATCTCGATTGCCGCTGCAGGCCGTTCTTCTCGATTCTCAACCAGGGCAAGCAACACCTGTGCTTCCAGCTTGGCTCGCAAGCCATACTTGGCTACGGTTCTAAGCCCGTTTAAGCCCTTCTCTTTTTCGCCGCTGAAGCCGACGAGAAATCCAAGAGCCTTCAGGTAGATCGGCAGGCTTCCGATGATGTATTCGTGGAAACTCGGTACCAGCATCGCATCGACAAAGCCTTTATCGAACTCAAGCGCCTTGGCATGAAGCTTTCTGGCTTCGCCGCCCGTTTTCAGCGCTGCTCGCCATTCCTTATCCACTAGAAGGGAAAGGTTGGCGCGATGCGTTTGACTGACACCCAGGGCATAAATTGCATCGGCCCGTTCGCCTCTTTTATTTGCTGCTGCTTCTGCTTTGACTAAGGCTGCTTCAAATCGTTTGCGGTCGGTACCCGACATGGATACCTTGGGCCGGCGCAAAAACTCAGCAACACTGAGCGCTACCCCGCCATCGAGCGCATCGGCATGGAAGAGCGTCCGGTAAAGAATCGCGTAGGCAAGATTGTTGTAGTGGTCAGGCTCACTCGGTTGAGCCGTACAATCTTTTTCAAGCAGCGGAATCGCCTGCTCAAAGTCGAGATTGTAAAGACTCTGAAACGCTGCAGAATGGCGCCAGTCCTGGGCACTCAAAGCCCAGGCGGCACTGGCACCAATAAACGCACGTCTCCTCATACTTGTAAGAGTGCTCTGGCCTCATCCAGGTTGCAACGAATTCCAAGGTAAAACGATCCGAATTTTGCGTAAACGGCGCTAACTGGGTCAAAGCGCATCTCGTAGATCAGCTTTTTGAATACCAGGGCATCGTCAGAGAACAAGTCCACACCCCATTCCCAATCGTCAAAACCGATCGAGCCCGAAATGATCTGCTTAACATCACCGGCATAGCGGCGACCTACAAGGCCATGCTCGTGCATCAGTGCTGCACGTTCTTCCAGTGGCAACATGTACCAGTTCTTGGATTCGCCTCGCAGACGGTCCATCGGATAGAAGCAGCAATACTTCGCCGGAGGAATCTCGACGTGCAGACGAGGTGCCATAGCAGTCTTTTGCCGCTCCAGCGTCTCTTGAATCGAAGCCTTCCAGGGCGCACTGTGTGGAGTTACTCCGTCGGCCAGCAGAGCTCCATAAACCTTGGCCGTGCTTTCGTAGAGCCCGAGTTCGACGATGCTGAGGTAAGAAGTTGTCTGCTCGCAGTATTGCCAGATCCTTAGTTTTCGAATCTCCCACTCGGCAGCGCTCAAGACTTCAAAGTCCTTGCGAAAGTGCACCAGCATGAAGTCGCCTTTGTGTCCGTACATGCTGAAAAGCCCTGTCACTGAACCCATTTTTTCAAGCGTTCCACACAACTCGTCAACCAGTTCCGATCTGGTTGCGGCGTCGAGGTTTCGCCATGCCCCCCAGTTGATTCTGAACATCTGGTGGAGCAAGGCGGCACCCTCAACTGTGAGGGGCATCTGCGGTAGTGGCAAACTCATATATAGATTATGGCAACGCCCCGGGGTATTTGGCTCGGCTCCGCCTTCGCCGCCCTTGGCGCGCTTGGCTTCGCAGTCAAATCCATTCTTATCAAAATCGCCTATCAGCTCGCGCCGATAGACTCAACTACTATCCTTGCCCTGCGGGTTCTGTTCTCCGTTCCCGTCTTCCTGCTGATGGCCTGGCAGGGCAATCGCGAAAAAGACAGTCTTTCATTACGCGACAAACTGGTGCTGGTTTGGCTCGGCTTCAACGGCTATTACATTGCCAGCTTCTTTGACTTCTGGGGCCTGCAGTACATCACGGCGGCACTGGAGCGGTTAATTCTGTTTACCTACCCTGGCATCGTTCTGCTGCTCAATGCTCTTTGGTTCAAGCGTGCCATCCGCCGTCACGAATATGGCGCGCTTGCTTTGTCCTGGCTCGGAATCGCGCTGGTCTTCTATAACGACCTCTCGCTCAGTGATCAACCCGGAGCGGTTTGGAAGGGCGCCTTGCTTGTGTTTGTTTCTTCGGTGACCTATGCCATCTACCTGGTTGGCTCAGGCCGGGTGATCAACAGAATCGGCAGCATCCGCCTTACGGGCATCGTCGTTAGCGTTGCGTCGGGCTTCATCACGGCCCAGTTCTTTCTGACGCATCCGGTGAGCGACCTCAGGCAGCCTGCCGGGATCTACTGGATCGCCGGGGCACTGGCGATCTTCTCGACAATACTTCCGATCTTCTTCACCTCAGAGGCAATCAAAAGGATCGGGGCCAACCAGACGTCTATCGTCGCATCGGTTGGCCCCGTCTTCACTATCTGGCTTGGCTATCTTTTCTTGAATGAGGGAGTGAGCTTCACACAGCTTTGCGGCACCGCGCTGGTGCTTGCCGGTGTACTGCTGGTTTCAGCTCGCTAGACACTCAATACTGGAACTCCGCTTTCGCGGATGATCGCGTAGGTGTAGGAGCGCAACGCAGCAAGCCCGTGTGAGGTGCTGCGTGCAATTACCACCAGATCGGTGCCGGAACTCTTCACCATGGAGGCAATCGTCTTGCCTGGGTCGCCTGTCTCGATCAACGTTTCGACATTGAGGCCCTGGGTGAGTTCGGCAAGCCGTTCTTTGACTGCAGATTCAAAGTGGAGTTCGTGTGCCTTCTCGAAGTTAAAGCCGACGTGGCCGCTCAAGCCAGTCATGGCATGCATCACGATCAGCTTGGCTCCCACACGTTCGGCCAGCGACTTTGCTTCGGCAATCACCTTCACTGAAGTCTCGCTTAAATCTACGGCTGCTGCGATCTTTGTAAAGTGGATGTCTTCCAGTTTCGGGTCTTCCATGTGCGCACCCGTCAGCACTGCGCACTCTGCATCGTGCAGCACTTTGGAGGTGACGCTGCCAAGCAGGAATCTGCGGAAAGGGCCGTAGCCATGGGTGGGGAGAATAATCAGGTCTGCTTCACGCTCGGTCGCATATTGAACAATTCGTTCGCTCGGGAAACCCTCGAGTAGTACCCGTTCTACTGGCATCCCGCTCAGTTCGGCGGTGCAGGTGGCTTCCAGGCGTTCGAGCCCCAGCTTTCTACGGGTATCCATCAACTCCTGCAGGACCGGGCCGCCCGCTTCAAGTACAGCGGCTTCATAATCTGGAGGAGGCACCACGTGGAGAAGGATCGTTTCAAACGGCGACTTCTGATACAGCTGCTTCACATAATGCGCCGCTGCAGCGTCGCGGGGTGAAAAATCGACTGGCATCAATACGCGTTTCATTACCCCCAACATATCCTATTTGCTGCAATTCCAGATGACGAAGAGGAAATAGTACGCGTGCTATGCTCAGGGTGTGTTTGCACACAATTCGCTTGTATTTTTCCGCTTTTTGCTAGTCCTTCCAGTCTTCTCCCTTGCCTTGCAGGCCCAGCCCAAAGTGATCCAGATTCTCGATGAAGAGTTGAACAGGAACTTTGCCGCGCTCAAAAAGTCTGAACCTGCCCCTTACTTCATGTCCTATCAGATGGTGGAACAGGAAGCGATGTCGGTTACCGCAACTCTTGGCACCCTTCAGGGAACATCTTCAGGCAAGAGCCGCGCTGTAGACGTATCAATTCGCCTCGGTGACGCAAAGCTCGACAACTACAGGCAGATTCGCGGAGACCGCCCCCAGTTTTCTGGTGCGATCGCCATGCCTCTTGAGGACGAACCGAATGCGCTTCGCCGGCGTCTCTGGCTTGAGACCGACCGCGTATATCGTGGTGGTGCGCAACGGCTAATCAACATCAAGACCAATCAGCAGGTAAAGCTCGAAAGCGATGACAAGTCGGGTGACTTTTCGCCCTCAGCCGCAGTAGTTAAGTATGAGGTTATACCCCCGCTCAAGTTTGAAAAGAAGCTCTGGGAAGATCGTGTGCGTAAGTGGAGCCAGTACTTTGCCGACAAACCCGAAGTTCTTGCCAGCAGTGTGGTTGTCGTGGGGCAGCGCGAGGTCAAGACGCTGGTAAGCACTGAAGGCACCAAGCTTCAACATGGCCGGCAGTTCGCTCGGATCCTGATCAGCGCTCGCGGAAAAGCCGGCGACGGCATGAACCTTGCGGCGAGCGAAACTTTTGAAGCTGAAGATATGGGAAGGCTTCCTGATGAAAAAGCAGTGCAGGCGGCAGTCGAAAAGGTTTACCGCAAATTGTCTGCCCTACTCAAGGCCCCTCTGGCTGAGCCCTTTACTGGGCCCGCCATCATGTCGGGAAAATCAGCCGGGGTCTTCTTCCACGAAATCTTTGGTCACCGTATCGAAGGTCATCGTCAGAAAGATGAAAGCGAAGGCCAGACCTTCACCAAGATGGTGGGCCAGAAGATTCTGCCAGACTTCCTTAGCGTCAAGATGGACCCTACCCTGCATCAACTTGCAGGTACCGACTTGTATGGCTGGTACAACTTTGACGATGAAGGTGTGCAGGCCAAGCCCATCAGCGTAGTAAAAGCTGGTGTACTGGAGAACTTCCTGATGTCGCGCTCGCCAATCAATGGCTTCCCGGTTTCGAACGGCCATGGCCGTAAACAGCTTGGCGCAGAAGTTGTGGCGCGCCAGTCGAATCTGGTTGTAGAAAGTTCCAAAGCTGTTTCAAGTGCCGATCTTCGCAAGCTGCTGATCTCCGAGATCAAGAAGCAAAACAAGCCATACGGGCTTTACTTCGAAGAAGTCTCAAGTGGCTTTACGATTACCAGCCGTCGCGGATTGCAGGCCTTCAGCGTCTTTCCCGTGATGGTCTACAAGGTCTTTGCCGACGGAAAGCCCGATCAACTCATCCGTGGCGCAGACATTGTCGGCACACCCTTAACCAGCTTCTCGAAAATCGTTGAGACGTCGAACGAAACCACTGTGTTCAATGGCTACTGTGGTGCTGAGTCAGGCCAGGTTCCTGTCTCTGCTTCTTCCCCCGCGTTGATGGTGAGCGAGATTGAAGTTTCGCTGCGCGAACGATCGCAAGAACGCCCACCCTATCTCGACCGCCCAACCGGTTCCACCATTACAGGAGGTGGCCTCTAATGCGCCGCCGCGATTTTGCGCTTTTGATCCCGGCGGCTGCTCTTGCCCAGCCTTCTAAAGACCCGATCCTTAAAGCCATGCAGGACGAGATGACTCGTTCGCGTCCTTTGAGTGTCGTTGGCGGGCAGCCGATCTATTACATGGAATGTGCGCTCGACGATGCTCAGGCCTTTCGTGCCTCAGCAAGTCTCGGTGCGCTCTTCAGCGCAAGCCCGACATCCTTTCGAGTTCCCAGGGTTGGGTTGAGAGTCGGAGAGAAGAAGTTTGACAACACAAACTACATCTTCTCGGAACTGTTCATGGGCACGCGTTTTGACCCGGATCAATTTCCTCTCGATAACAATCCAGCCGCCATGCGTCAGGTGTTTTGGCTGGCGATTGACCGCGCTTACAAGACCGCCATTGAAGCAATAGGCCGCAAGAAGGCTGCTCTACGCAACATCACACAAGCCGAAGAGCTTCCTGATTTTTCGGATGCTCCTCCGGTCAAGGCGATCGAGCCGATTCCTGCCTGGAGCGTGGATGAAGCCCAGTGGAAGACCCGCATTACCAAGCTGTCAAAGGTCTTTGCGTCTTATCCCGACATCTACACGTCTTCTGTTGATTTTGAGTCTTCCCGCGATATTTACTATTTCGCCAACAGTGAGGGTACTGAGCTCCGCTATACAGAACTGATTACCTACGTGAGGGCACGCGCCAATGGTCAGGCTGCGGATGGCATGCGCCTTCGCAATCATGCCTTCTTCTTTATTGCTGACAAATCGCCGATTTCCACCGAGGCGGCGATGGAAGCCGAGATGCGCCGGACAGCCGACGAGCTCACTGCAATTCTGAAAGCTCCGGTTGGTGAAAGCTATTCTGGCCCTGTGCTGTTTGAGGCCGAAGCCTCTGCGCAACTGTTTTCTGACTTGATTGGCAGCCAGGCTGCGACGAACCGCAAGCCAGTGGCCGAGCCAGGACGGCCGATCAATCTCCCAACAGGTGATCTCGAAGGCCGCTTGAATTCGAGAATCCTTCCTTCTTCGTTCACCGTGGTGGATGACCCGACGCAGTCCACCTACAAGGGCCGCACATTGATGGGGCATTACCCGATTGATCTTGAAGGTGTGAAGTCGCAACCTGTCGTGCTGATTGAGAAGGGTAGTTTCAAAAACTATCTGTCTACGCGAATCCCGACTCGTGACTCGAAGGCAACCAATGGCCATGCCCGATTGCCTGGCTCTTTCGGTGGCTACGTAGCCTATTCCAGCAACCTTTTTGTGAAGTCTGAGGAAACCATTCCCGCAGCCGACATGAAGAAGAAGCTGATCGAAATGGTGCAGCAGCGCAGCAAGCCCTATGGGTTGCTGGTGCGCAAGCTGGACTTCCCTTCGACGGCCAGTTTTGAAGAATTGCGCGGCGCTCTGGCTGGCGCCAGTTCTCGTCCTGCGCCGCTTCCTCTGCTGGTTTACCGTGTCTACCCCGATGGCCGAGAGGAACTGGTACGTGGCTTGCGGTTCAGAAGTCTGAACGTGCGGGCTCTCAAGGACATCACTGTTGCCGGTAACGATGAAGCTCATTTTGATTACCTGGCAAACGGTGCCCCTTTCGCTATCGTTGGCGGTGGCAACTATGTCTTTGGTTGCACTACGGTTGCGCCCAGCATTCTTTTTGAAGATCTTGAACTCGAGCGGCCACAGGTGGAATTACCCAAGCTTCCTGTCGTGCCCCCTCCGCCACTTACGGCCTGAGGTCTCGTGAAGATCCTTTCGAGAGCCATCTTTCGGGAAGTCGCATCCAGCGCGTTGCTGGGTGTGCTGCTCTTCACGTTTGTCCTGTTTCTGCAGCGCCTTGGCAGCGGCAAGCTCTTTGAGCTTGTGCTGCGCAACTCGACAGACTGGCAGACGGCAGTCTACCTGTTCTTTCTGATTGTTCCGCCCACTTCACCCTTCACCATCCCTGTTGGCGTACTGGTGGGCGTGCTGATTGGCCTAAGCCGCATGTCGGGCGATAACGAGATCACGGCACTGCGCGCTACCGGCTCACCCGCCAGGCGGGTAGTGGCGCCGGTGCTCACCTTTGGCTTTCTCGGCTTTCTGTTAACGGCCGCCTCGACTACCTGGCTGACGCCCTGGAGCCTGCGCCAGTCCACCAAGCTGATGAACAAAGCCCTGGCTGCCCAGGTGACTGCCGAAATTCAACCTCGCATTTTCGAAGAAGGCTTTCCCAATACCGTCCTCTACGTGGGTGACGTGATTGCCGGGCCGACGGTGAAATGGCGCAAGATTTTCATGGCCGATTTGCGGGCTGCCGATCAGCGCAGTTCGGGCGCGCGTGAGCGCAGCGATGAGCCTCGCATCCTGCTGGGTGAGGAAGCTCTTGCTGTTTCTGACATCAAGAACAACCGCATTCAGCTGGCCATGAAGAATGGAAGCACCTATGAGATTGGCAAGAACCC
>CANGVB010000097.1 GCA_947456995.1 Bryobacteraceae bacterium
CCCCTGCCTCAGCCATCGCTTAAAGTCACTACTCATTGAATTTGAAGATCCTTACCGGGTTCCCGCGCTCCAGCGACTGGTGAGCCTGCCAGCGCTGCTCCCCCACCTTCGCCCTCTGCTGACTCTGTTGGTCTGCCAACTTCTGAGCCAACCTCGCGAGGGCAAGTTTGCGGTTGCGATGTTGAGACCGCTCTTCCGAACCCGTCGCCTGCGTGCCGGTAGGAACATGCGTAACCCGCACCGCCGACTCCGTCCGGTTGACGTGCTGCCCGCCAGGGCCGCTCGCCCGCATCGTCTCCCACTTCAGTTCCGCCAGGCTGAACTGCGTCTCCTTCGGCGGCTCCAGCACGTCAATGCCAATAAACCAGTTTTTTCGCTTGTGCGCAGGACGGTAAGGACTTTTAGCCGTCCACTGGATGGTTCCCCGCCACGACTTCGTAAACGCAGCCAAGTCAACCAGACTCGACAACGCAACCAGCGCCGATTGTGCCGTACCTGCCTGCGGCCCGGGAACAATCTCGATCAGCTTTGCATCGATGCCATGCTCGGCCGCATCCTCGCAAAGTTTCTCCAGAATCTGGGGCAGGGCCCATGCGCATTCGGCTGGGCCCTGTCCTGCTGTTAATTGCAACCAAAGCTCATTCATGCCGGCGCACCTTGTAAGTGATGAGTGGCTTTAGAATGGCAATGACATCGATCAAGTTAGCGTTTACCAGATCTTCGATCACACTTGTGATGTTTTTGTAGGCTTGTGGTGCTTCCTCATACAGCAGGTCTTTGTTCTCACAAATCACCGTGCTGCCAAGCTCCGTACGGGCCAGTTGCTTGGCCGTATAGCGCTTTTCGAGGCGCGCCCTGCTATCGGTGCGAGACCATTTCCGGCCTGCCCCATGCGCGAGCGACCAGGCGCTTTCCACCCTTGGTTCCTTCGGCTGAACCAGATAAGTATGAGCACCCCTCGACCCCGGAATGATCACCGGGCCAGCAGTAGCCGGAGCCGCACCTTTACGGTGCAACCATCGCCCTTCCACCGGCGTGACGCTGTTGTGACAGGTGTCGGTGATAGGTTGGCCTTCCGCATTCAAGCAATCGAAAATGCGATGGGCAATGAGTGACCGGTTAGCAGCAGCCCAGCTCACAGCATGGTCGTGTTGCGCCAGATACTGTGCTGCTTCGGTTGTGTTTGCGACAAGGCCGCCAGCGGCATAAGTATCGGTATGGCGGCGCAGAATCGCCTCGCCCAGCCCGCGAGAACCCGAGTGTACGCAGAGGTAGACAGCCTCCGGGTTGAGCTTTTCAGCCAGTGCCGGATTGACGATCGATTCAATCGCCTGCAATTCAGCAAAGTGATTGCCGCTGCCGATCGTGCCCAGCGCAGCGTCATGGGGAGTTGCCTCCACCTTGCGCTCTGCCAGAAATGCAGCAGGGTCGCCATCCCAGGGCTCGTCCAGATTCTGAAGACGGCTGGCCCACGTTTCCCGCTTCGGCTTTTGCGCCCCAAGCGAAGTCTCAAATAGCGCAATGCCACAACCAATGTCGTTGCCAACCAGATACGGGTAAATTGTGTTTGTAGTTAAGAAGGCAGCGCCTATAGGTGAACCTTTGCCGGGATGCAAGTCTGGCAGGCCCACGGCAAGATGCATGCCAGGGAGAGTAGCGGTTTTTTTAAGTTGTTCTACAGCAGAGCCTTCGATCCATGTTTTGGCCGAGGCGATCAGCCGCACGGATGCGCACGGCTGCGAGTTGAGGTTATCGCTCAAGAAAAGTCCTAAATGTGTTGGAAAAAGTAAATGGAAGATTTGCGCAGTGCCCGGTTGCGGCCTGCGTAGATCGGATGTGGATGTTACTGGATGACGGACTTACAGATTAGCCGACGGCAAGAAGAAAATCAAGAACTAACTTGCATGTTGAGGCGAGCAAAACCGAATGCTCCGGCAGCTTGAACAACTTTTCCCCATTTCCTCTATGCTTAAGGTACGGCAACCGAAGCCGTGGAGCGTCAATGACCGAAATCGTCAGCATGGTCCTATTTGTCCTCGCCTACTTCATTTTGATGAGGTACGTTCTCCCACGTTTTGGCGTCCCCACCTGAATGAGCGGTAATTGTGATGCCGGGTCCCGGCATGAGAAAAAATCTGCTCCAAAGACGCCCCCAAAAGAAATTTCCCATATCTGATTCAATTCCTGATAAAATCCCCGCACACTCATGGTTAAGGCGATCGCCTCTGAGGAACTAGAGCGTCGGCTTCTGGTCGAACTTGGTTCTCGCGTAAGACTAGGTGGATTTGTTTATCCGCTTCTTCTGGTAGCCGTTGCGCTGCAAGTTGATTTTCCTGGCTCCTATTTTTGGATCTTTTGGCTCGGTACAGTCCTTGTCGTTCTGGCAGCGATATGGCGTACTATGGCCGCCAACCGCGCAGCCCACGCAACCACCAATTGGCGCTCTATCCGGGAAGAAATCCGGGTTTCCAGCCTGCTTTTAACCCTTCTGATGATCGGTCTCACAAGCATCGCTTTGGCTGCTGCGCCACATTCAGACTTCTCCCGTCTTATCCTCTTTGGCCTCATTAGCTGGACGGCCCTCGGTTGCAACGTCTTCGCTCCAGACCTCTCTTTAGCCAAGGTTTTTAACCTCGTCAGCATGGTCCCCTTCGCGATCTGGTGCTTAAGCGTGCGCGACGAATTCGGCTGGTTCAGCGCCCTCATCTTTGGAATTTCCTGGCTATTTCTTTGGATTGCCGCCAAGCTCGCCAACACCCATCTGAAGAAAATGGTGATGACGCAAATTCAGCTCGAATCTCAGGCCGACGATCTTCGCAACGCCCGTGACTCGGCCGAAGAAGCCTCCCGTGCCCGTACCCAGTTCCTGGCCAACATGAGCCATGAAATACGAACTCCACTCAACGGTATCATCGGCGTTACAGACCTGATGCTTGGCACCGAACTCAGCCAGGAGCAGCGTGAACTGGTCGGCATCATGTCTCAAAGTGGCAATCACTTGCTAACTCTGGTCAACGATCTCCTCGACCTTTCCAAAATCAATGCCGGAAAACTCATGATCGAGTCTGTTGAATTTGACGTACGCCATTTGCTGGACGAAACTTGCCGCCCGATCCAATTGCAGGCGGAAAGCAAAGGCCTCGAGTGGCACATGCAAATCCGCAAGGAAGTGCCTCAACTCTGCCTTGGCGACCCGGTCCGCGTACGGCAGGTACTCTCCAATCTCATGAGTAACGCTCTCAAATTTACAGACCGCGGCGGCGTCACACTCGATGTCGGAATGGTCGATGGCAAGCATATGCGCTTTATCGTCGAAGATACCGGCATCGGCATCGAGTCTGCCAAACTCGATGGCATCTTTGAAGAATTCGAACAGGCCGACCGTAGCACCACGCGCCGCTTTGGCGGCACAGGTCTGGGCCTTGCAATCTCCAAGAAGCTTGTGGAGTTGATGGGCGGTCGCATTGGTGTCCAAAGCGCTGTTGGCCAGGGATCGGTTTTCTGGTTTGAGCTGGCTACTTCAGGAAACCGCTCGTAACCAATACTTCCGACGACACAATATCGTTCTCCGCGTCATCGATGGCAAGCAGTTTTCGCAATGCTGGGCTTAGGGCGTCTTGTGTCTCAGCGCGCAAGAGTCGCTTCTGATATTGCTGCTGCGGCTTGTCCCCGCGACAAAAAAACGCGTGCATCGCTCGCCGTTGTCGATTCGTCCGGTTCGCCGTCCCGCCATGCCAGGTATGAGCATTGCAGATCACCAAAGTCCCGGCCTTGCCGGTAACCAGTATTTGATCTGGATGCGCTGCAAACGGATCGGCCATCTCTTCCTGCGGACGCTTCCCCCATCGATGCGAACCTGGCACCACTCGCGTGGCTCCATTGTCCGGGGTAAAGTCATCCAGCATAAAAATCGTATTCGCCACCCAATACCCTTTTTCATCGGGGAGGCCATTCATATCGACGTGCAGCGGCTGATCTGCCTCACTCATCGGATTGGTAGATCTCACATTCAGGCTCGAAAGTTTGAAGCTGTCCCCAAGAATATGAGCCTTTGCTTCAAGCATTTCGGGAATCTGAAGCGCTGCTTGAAACACCTCACCTTTGTCTACACAATTGGCCAGCCGCCGCGCTCCACTCTCTTTCTTGAATTCACCGCCAGCGTTCTCGCCTTCAAGCTCAAAGAGCTCTTCAATGCGTCCGCGCAAGGCTTCCAGCATCTCGTTGGGCACCGCATCGGGCAACACCAAAAAACCATCCCGGTCTAAATCGGCAAGCTGTTTTGCGTTTAACATGCTGTGATAGATTTTATGCGCATTCTTGTTAGGGCAACCAATTGGCTCGGAGACGCCATTATGTGTCTGCCGGCTTTGCACGCCCTGCGCTTTGCCAATCCTACGGCCCACATTGCGATCCTCGGCCATCCCTGGCTGGCTGATCTCTATTCTTCAGAATCCTTCTGCGATGAAGTAATTGCCTATCCCAACGAAGGCTGGGCTGCCAAACTCGCTTTGGCCAAAAGTCTCCGGGGCCGCTTCGACAAGGCTCTCCTGCTGCAAAATGCCTTTGAATCTGCCGCCTTCGCATTTCTCGCGCGCATCCCCGAACGCACTGGCTACAATCGCGACGGCCGCAGGCTTCTCCTCACACATCCGATCCCGGTGCCTGTGATGGGCCACGAACGTTTTTATTACCTTGAACTCCTCCGCCTCGCTGGCTGGATTGACGGCTACGATGCAGAATCTCCGATTCGCCTCAACGGCATCGAGCGCCATCCGCAGCCCGTAATCGGCATCAGCCCCGGCGCTGCCTTCGGCACTGCCAAACGATGGTATCCCGAACGATTCGCTGAAGCCGCCGCCGACGTAGCTCTGGCCCGCAACTCGCGCGTCGCCCTCTTTGGCAGCCCTGCAGAAGCCGACATTGTCGCAATCGTCGAGGCCGGCCTCAAAGCCCGCGGTGTTGCCGTCGACAATTATGCAGGCCGCACCAAACTCCGCGAATTCATCCAGCTGGTAGCCAATTGTGAGCTCATGCTCACCAACGACAGCGGCGCCATGCACGTCGCCTACGCAGTGGGAACCCCCAGTGTCACCATCTTCGGAAGCACCGATCACATCGGCACCGGGCCCGTCGGCCCTCACGCCCGCATCGTCCGCCAGCCAGTCCATTGCTCCCCTTGCAAGCTCCGTGAATGCCCTATTGACCACCGCTGCATGACAAGCATTTCGCCACAGCGAGTAGCGCTGGAGGCCCTCGACTTGCTGAAATAGAAGATTGGACACTCGAAACAAAATCATTCCGCTCGATCAGGCTGCCCTGCGTATCGCCGAAGAAGGTCTGCTGCCAGTACAAATCGACTGCGATCCACTCTTGGCCCCAGTTCTCGCGAAACTCAACCAGCCTCTGCTTGCCCTTGTCACAGACCGGCCAGACTCATACCTCAGCCTTCAGGCGCGCGCCGAATTAGCCGCCAGCCTGGGCGTCGTGCGCTACGTCGCAATCGGCTCCCTGCCAGGTGCACTCGACCTCCGCGACCAGGAAAACGCGGCCCGTCACGAACTTGAACAATTGGTTCTCCGAAAAAGTGAGGTCCGCTAGACCTTGACCAGGATTCTCGTCGTTCGTCTCGGTGCGATGGGCGACATTTTGCACGCCATGCCGGCGGTAGATCGCCTGCGTCAGGCTCTGCCCAATGCAGAAATCACCTGGGTTCTCGAGCCCCGCTGGATGCCTCTGCTGGCGGGTACTGGGCTAGCCAATCATCTCCTGCCTCTCGACCGCCGCGACCTCCTCAGCATCTGGATCGCTGCCAGATGGCTCCGCAAATGGCAGCCCGATATCGCAATCGACTTTCAGGGTCTCTGGAAGAGCGCCATCACCGCGCTCGTTAGTGGCGCGCAGCGCCGCATCGGTTTCGCCTCAAAGCAACTTCGCGAACCCGAAGCCGGTGTTCTCTACACCGACCTGCTCGAATCCCCCAGTGACCATGTGGTGCTGAGGAATCTCGATCTGGTTTCTTCACTCGGTCTCAAGGCTCCTCTCCGCAACCTCGGCCCCAAAGGCTTTCCTGAAGGCAAGCTACCTGAGGGCAAGTTCGTCCTTGCTGCGCCTTATGCCGGCTGGAAGTCCAAGCAATGGCCGATCGAACGCTACACAGAAATCGGCAAGCGCCTCAAAGAAAAACATCAGATGCAGCTCGTACTCAATGTCATGCCCGGCGCCGAGCTGCCTGTTAGCGAATTCCTCTGGCGTCATGAAAGCGGTATGGAAGGCCTGATCGATGCCACACATCGTGCGCACGCAGTCCTCGGCTTGGACAGCGGCCCGCTGCACCTGGCAGCCCTCCTCGGTAAACCCGGCCTCGCACTCTTTGGCCCGACAGACCCCGCCCGCAACGGCCCGCACGGATCCACCGTCAGAGTCCTGCGAAGCCCCGGCGCACCCACTACCTACAAGCGAGACAACGAAATTTCTCCCAGCATGATGCAACTCGATGTCGACCGCGTTTGGCAAACTTTGGAAGAGGTCCTCTAATGCGGAAACACTGGTTCCCGAAACCCTATGCCGATTTTGTGATGCGTATGCGCGTCCCCAGCGGCTTCCTGCTTGGTGTCTCTTTCGGCTTCCTGGCCTCACCAACGCCCATGAGCCTTCTCTATGGCCCTCTGCTCGCTTTCCCTGGCCTCGCCTTGCGCGGATGGGCCGCTGGCCATCTCAGAAAAAATCAGGACTTGGCCGACGGCGGGCCCTACGCCTGGACTCGCAATCCGCTCTATCTCGGCACTCTCCTCGTCGCTCTCGGCCTCGCCCTCGCAGCACAAAGCTGGATCGTTCTTGCCGTCACTGTGGCTGTCTTCGGCCTTGTCTATCTGCCTGTCATCGAGCAAGAAGAACAGCACCTGATCAAACTTTTCGCAGGCTATCGCGAGTACGCCGAACGTGTTCCGCTTCTGCTGCCCAGGATCCCAAAATCTCCAGGCTCCGGCGAATTCGACTTTAAGCTCTACATCAAAAACGAAGAATGGAAGGCGACCGCCGCCTACATGATCGGGATGGGATACCTGATTTGGAAAACCTGAGTGTCGTTCTGGTTGCACCACGCAATCCCCTCAACATTGGCGCGGCTGCCCGCGCCATGGCCAACTTCGGCTTCCCCGACCTGCGCCTTGTCGACGCCTACCGCGTTGCCGCCGACGAAGCCCGCAGCGGCCCGCACGCAGGTCAAGTGCTCAAAGACTCACGAGACTTCTCTACCCTCGCCGAATCCGTCGCCGATTCCACTCTCGTCATCGGCACTACCAGCGCTCACAAGCGCGATGTAAACCTGACGATCGAATCGCTCGAAGTAGCCGCTCTCGCGGTGAAGCGGCACAACGGCCCGGTCTCGCTTCTATTCGGCAGCGAAAAATTCGGCCTCTCCAACGAAGACATGTCGCATTGCCACTGGTTGGTTCGCATCCCCACCATCGAAGGTGCCACCAGCATGAATCTCGGCCAGGCTGTCGCCGTTACCCTCTATGAATTGATTCGCGACAACCCGCGCTCAGATCTCGCCCCTGCCGGCCTGCTCGACGAACTCGTCGCCCGGCTTTACGAAGCTTTACAACTCTCCGGCTACGTTCATACCGACAATGTGATTGAGAAGCTGCGCCGGCTCAGCCGCCGCATGCAACTCCGCGAGCATGACGCTGTCATGTGGCTCGGGATGATCCGGCAGATCTTGTGGAAGCTAAAGAGCGAAAATTAAAGTTATGACAAGAGTAGAACTGCAATACGACTTGGTGAAGCCCCTCGGGGACGCTGAGTACGAGAGACTTTCCCGGCTTTTGAGCGTCTATGGAGTGATGAGCTACAAGCTCCGTCCGGATATGAGCGGAATGATGGTCGAATACGACGCAACCCGCTTGAACCCCGACGGCGTCGACCGCGTCCTTCACAGCAATGGCTTTGCTGTGAAACGTAGTGAATAGTTAGAAGGAGTTTTTCCGATGCGCCTCATTGTCCTGGTTGCCCTTTCCTTGAGCCTCTGTGCTCAACAGCAGCAAGCTGTTACCGAGAAGCCAGGGCGCGTATCGGGTAAGGTCCTCAACGCAATCACCGGCGAACCGGTCCGCAAAGCTACCGTCACCATGCAGCCTGCGGGCGCTCAGCAGATGCAGGGCGGCCCCCCGGGTTTCGGTGGCGGTATGCGGGGCGGCTCAAGTGCGGCAACTGACAATGCTGGCAATTTTGTTTTTGAAAGCGTCACTCCGGGCCGCTATCGCGTCTCAGGTGAAAAAACCGGATTCATCCGCTCCACCTTCGGTGGCCGTGGCGGTGGCATCGGCTCTGAGGTCATCGTAAGCGCTGGTTCTGACAAAGCCGATGTCGTCGTCCGTATGACTCCGCAAGGCATCGTCAGTGGCCGCATTCTCGACGAAGATGGTGAGCCGATGGAAGGCGTCTCCGTCAGCCTCATCCGCCCCACATACTTTCAGGCCCAAAGACGAATGATGGGCCAGGGTGCCAATCAAACCAACGACCGTGGCGACTTCCGCATCACCAACGTCGCCCCCGGCAAATATTACGTTCTCGTCCAGCGTCTGAACATGGGCAACGCCCCTATCCAGCAGGGCAAAGAAGAATTCGGTTATCCCAAACTTTATTTCCCCGGCGTAGAGACGATGGAGCAAGCGCAAAGGGTTGAAGTTGGTGCCGGCCAGGAGTTTAGCGGCGTCCAGATGACCCTGCGCAAGATGCGCGTATACCGCGTTAAAGGTCGCGTGGCTGGCGTCGAAGCACCCGCCCCCGACGCTGCAGGAGGCAACCGCAATCGACGCGGCGGTGGTGGTGGCATGGTTGTCCAACTCCGTGCCGATGGCAGCAGTGGCGACATGGGCTTTGGTTTCGGCCCGCCCGGAATGGGCGGTGGCCAGGTGCGTCCAGATGGCACATTCGAGCTCGCCAGCATTACTCCAGGTGCCTACAAACTCACAGTGAGTTCCTTTGATGGCGGCCGCCCCAAGGTTGTTGGTTCCATGAAACTAAGCGTCGGCAATAACAACGTCGACGGCATTGTGGTCTCACCCTCGCCAGTTGTTTCCTTCCAGGGCAAGCTCACTGTAGAAGGCGACAAGACGCTCGTCAATCTGAAGCAGGTGCGCATCCAGGTGCAAGGCGAGATGCCTTTCAATCAGCCTCTCGAAGTAGCTGAAGACGGCACTTTCACGCTAACAGACCTCTCGCCAGAGAAGTACAAAGTCACCATTGCCC
>CANGVB010000098.1 GCA_947456995.1 Bryobacteraceae bacterium
GATCGAGACCGGGTAAGGCAGTTTGCTGTGCAATCTGCGCTCAATATTCTTCGATTGGCCTTAAGCTAGAAGATCATGCCAAAGCCACAACGCAATATTCTGGGCCAGATTCTCATTCCCTGTTCTACAGATCCGATGACAGGTTTTTATCGAACTGGTTGTTGCGAGACGGGCGATGAAGATCAAGGACGGCATTTGATTTGTGCCGTGATGACGGATCGCTTTTTGGAGTTTTCAAAGTCCAAGGGAAATGATTTGTCTACTCCACATCCTGAGTGGGGCTTTCCGGGCCTGAAGGCTGGAAATCAATGGTGCTTGTGTGCCCTGCGTTGGAAAGAGGCCCTCGAAGCAGGCTGTGCGCCGCATGTGATTCTGGAATCGACGCATCATAATGCACTGCAATTTGTTTCACTTGAGGACCTGCACGCTCATGCCGTACACAAGAGTGGCGGAATGGTGAGCTAGGTGGTTTGCCAAACGGGCGCAAATCCAGTACACTAGGAGATTGTGGTGGCAACAGCATCGCTGTGCGCCTTCCTGCGAAATAGCCGATTGCAAGATTGCTATTTCAATTTCTGGCAAGACCAAACCCCTGGTTGCGCAAGTTGGAGTTAGAGTTATGTCCAAAGTATGTCCCGTAACCGGCAAGCGGCCCATCAGCGGCCACACGGTTTCGCACGCCAATAACAAGACGAAGCGTCGTTTTGAACCGAATTTGCACGAGAAGCGTCTGTGGATCGCGAGCGAAAAGCGTTTCATTCGCGTTCGTTTGTCTGCCAAGGCACTGCGCACCATCGACAAGGTGGGTATCGAAGCCGTGCTCCCACTTCTGAAGAAAAAGTAGCCTTACCTAGCCAAAAGAGGAATTTAGAATGCGCATCAATATTAAGCTCGTCTCAACTGCTGGCACTGGCCACTACTACACCACCACTAAGAACCCCAAGAAGACCACTGAAAAGCTTCTGAAGAAAAAGTTCGATCCAGTGATCCGCAAGCACGTGGAATACAAGGAATACAAGATTTCCTAGTTTTTCGCTTCATCGATTGTTTAAAAAAGCTGCCCTTATCGGGCAGCTTTTTTGTGTTTGGGAAGAATCTTGCACAGCTCTCTGTTGATGCCAACAGTAAGCAATACGGCGATCACCAGGAAATACAAACACCGGAGGCTGCCCAGGAAGAATACTTCTCCGTCGTCTTCAATCCTGGCTTTGAATTTGGGGGCGTTGCGGAGGGAATCGAAGTCGAGGATCTGTCTTCTGGCGATGAAGCCCAGTGCGTACTTGCGCCACTGTTCATGGTAGGCGATTGCTGCCGTCCGGAACGAAGAGTAGCGGGACAGGCCAGTGCCTGCAAGGTCGTCCACACCGAACTGGGCGGTGGTGTAAGGAGAGATCCAGGATGCCATGATTGCCATCTCATCGAGTTTCCGAACGTTATCTTCAAATTCCTTCAGTCTGGGGGCAATTTTCTCTTCAATGCGAAGGTTCACGAGCGCAACTGATTGAGCCTTGGTTAGAGGTTCAGACCAGTTGATGGCTGGAAGCCCCTGGCGGATGAGAAAGCGATCGATTGCAGCCTGGTCATCGGCCTTTGTTTCAGCCATTAGTTTGCGGCGTTCTACGATCAGTGGCAGGCGGCCTTTAGGCCGCTCGAAGGACAACTGCACGCTCTGGATGAATTGTGGGAACACAAATACAATCAACAGGAAGATTGCGGCGTACTGGATGGTAGCGGTCGCAAACATGCGTGAGCGAATCAGCAAAAAAGCGAATAACAGGATCCAGCAGACCAAATAAAGTGCGGTGAGAAGGGCCCAGAGCGAGAGTCTCGCCAGGAGTTCATTACTATTCAAACGCAATCCACTGGAGTAGAAGCAGGCAATGGTGACGAGGAAGATGAGGCCGCCAGAGCCCAGAATGGGGAGGAGAATTCGTTCAATGATGAAGTCAAACAATTTGGTTCTACCCGAAGTTAACTTTTCGGCATCACCTCGCGCAGTGCATTTCTGATAGATCAGGTAGCACAGCGGGATGAGAACAATGGGCAGGAAGACCAGGAAGGCAAAACTGAAATCGATTCGCCCGTATCTGCGGCGGGCCGGGTTCTCGATGGGGTCGATGTTTGACAAAGGCCGTGTGGCGTCGAGCCGAATCATGTGCATGGAAGGAGCAATGCCAATGAAGCCAGCGCTGAGTTGTCCGAGAGGTGAAGACTCCATGACGATTTCAAAGAAGCTGGAGGCGGGATCTGCCGATTGGGGTTCGCGGGTGGCTCCCGCGTGAATCTTTTGTTCCTGGCTATGCAGTGTCGAGGTTGTCGAGGAGGCGAAAAGAAGGACGAGCGTGATGAGCAAGCCAAAGAGGAGCTGGAAGGTGAGTCGTCGCCAATTAAAGTTCATAGTGCAGATTCCTCCGTAGTTTGCGTGGAGACTTCAGTTTTCCTTGCACGCATGGCAGTTACCATGCCGAAGATTGAAATGAAGCCCAGGCCCAGTGCGGGGAGGAGACTGGCATTTAAGGCGAGGATAGGAGACGGAACTTGCAATTCGATCAGCGAAATTTGTTTCCAGTAGTCTGAACCCCGCAAGACTTTGTTTGCCATAGGTCCGCTGGAAATGACGATGTCGTCGTAGATTCGTTTGACGACTTTGTCCCAGAAAACAGTGGCTTGCTCCAGTTGCCAGCGTTCGCTGGCGAAGTCTGTCGCGGCTATGGCACTGGAGCTGATTTGAATCGCGACGAGTGGCATAAACATGGATAAAGACTGCTCAAGTCGTTCCTGGGCATGAAAGAGTGCATTGACTTCGCCGCTGAGCCTGTATGCGACTTCGCGCTGGTGACGCTCTTCCTTTTGGAGAACGATGGCAGAGACGTTTACCGGCATTTCAGCGGCCGTAGAGACCTTGTAATCACGAAGCGCCTCGGCAAAAAAGCGGCGCTGCCGGTCTGCTCTGGGGTCTACGCCGTTGTAGCCATTTTGAGATTCGAATTCGAGCTTTCTGGCAAACTCATCGAGGCTGGGCAGGGGGAAGACTGCCGCCGCCAAGTTTACGGTGAAGGGTCTGGCAAGGCTGAAATTGAAGAGCCAGAAGAGAACAAGCAAGCCGGTGGAACGCGACAGGCTAGTGGATCGCTGATATACAAGCCAGCAGATTGTGCCAGCGGCGACAGAGTAAAGGATGTAGATTCCCAGAATCAGCATAAGGCGAATTGCGCCTTCAAGGCCGAGGCTTTGCCGCTGGAGGGCAGCAGTCAGGAAGCAGGAAAGCGCTACAGTAGGGCCTGCATATTCGATCAGCGAGGTTTGGAGGCTGGCCCACGATTGCAAATTCATTACACGTGATTTTCTGACTTGCTGCCACCCGAGAATCAAAGCCAGGCACGGAATGATGATCTGGCAGAACATTGCGGCATTGAGGCCGATCTGTCTGCCTGAAGGGAAAACGTCATAGCCCAGCTGGTCTTGAGCTCGGGCTGCTCTTGCCAGTTGCATCCAGACAGATTGGGCCTGCCAGGGGCCCTCGCCCGCATCAAATGCGGCGATAGGAGACACGGCTGCGGGTAGGTAGACCGCTGAGGAAAGGGTGTCGAGCGGGAACGCCGGTGGGTGGTTCGACCAAATCTGGCGCATGGTCTGATTGGCCGAATTGGCCTCATCCATTAGCTGAGCCGATTGCCACCACTGTAGGACTACGAGTAGTAGTGCTGTGGTAGGAATCACGACTCGGCAGAGGCGAAGAAAGGTTTGTAGCGGATCTGCTTTTTCATCCGTCATAAGACTTACAGTTTCTCATGCGTACGCCGGGCCTCAGGGTCATGCAAAAATAAAGGCGTCCGAAACAATATCCGTGGCAATTCGTCTTCAAATCCCCGCACGCGCCTTTTGGGTGCGAATCTTCATGAGTCCTGCCGGCAGAATCGTTCTTGCCGGGCTGGCTTTTCTGTTCATCTCCGGTTTACTGCTGTTTGGCTTTGTCTACAGCAAGTACTCACGCGAGATTGATGAAAAGCTTGCTGTAGGGCCTTTTCGAAATGCATCCAGAATTTATGCGGCACCACACCTGTTGTCGCTTGGCGACCCGCTAGACCGCGAAGAACTGGTTGGGCAACTGCGCCGCAGCGGCTATAGCGAGGCGAGCGGAAATCCTGTCGGGCACTATGTTTTGCGCGGCGACTCAATCGAGATTTACCCTGGGCCGGACTCTTATTTCGCCCGAGACGGAGGCTTGATCCGGATTGTGGATGGGCGGATTTCGCAAATCGTTTCTCTGGCCGACAACTCTGTACGCAATCAATATCAGCTTGAGCCGGAACTGGTTACGAACATTTTCGACCGTTCGAGAGCCAAGCGGCGCATGACCCGTTATGAGGATCTGCCCAAGCAACTGGTGGAAGCCGTCGTCAGCGTTGAGGACAAGCGCTTCTTCAGTCATGCCGGTTTTGATCCGATTCGAATCGTTAAGGCCGTGATGGTGGATGTCTCCACCGGCCGACATGCCGAAGGTGCGTCGACGATCAGCATGCAGTTAGCGAGAGGCTTCTTTCTCAGCATGGAAAAGACCTGGACTCGCAAGCTGAACGAAGTGGTTTATACGTTGATTCTTGAGCAGAAGCTAAGCAAGGAACAGATCTTCGAATACTACGCGAACTATGTACCTCTCGGCTGGCGCGGCGGCTTCAATATTTTTGGCTTTGGCGAGGCTGCACAGGCTTACCTTGGCAAAGATGTGCGCGATCTGACGCTGCCTGAGGCTGCGCTGCTGGCTGGCCTGATTCAGCGTCCGAGCGCAACCAACCCGTTTATCTATCCCGAGAAAGCCAAGAACCGCCGCAATGTTGTTTTGCGGTTGATGAGAGACAACAACTACATCAAGGACGATCAACTCGCTCAGGCAAGGGCGGTGGAAGTTAAGGCGGTACGAGGGAATGGAGATTCGGCCGATTCCTCTTATTTTGTCGACCTGGTGAACGACACTCTGCAGCAGAAGTTTCCGGCGATGGATTTTCAGGATGGGGGCTACCGCATCTTTACTTCGCTCGACGTCGACCTGCAGCGCGACGCTGCCGATGCAATGCGCATTGGCCTGAAGGAAGTGGATGAAGCGATCGCCAAAAAGCACAAGAAAGACAAAGACGGCAAGGTGCCTGAGGTGCAGGCCGCAGTTGTGGTGCTGGACCCGAGAACCGGTGAGATCAAAGCTCTGGTGGGTGGCAGAAATTATGGCTTGTCGCAACTGAACCGCGCTATGGCCAAACGCCAGCCTGGATCCATCTTTAAGCCGTTGGTATTTGCGGCGGCACTGAATACTGCGTTGTTTGATAGCGAGAAGGTGTTTACGCCGACAACGATGTTGATGGATGAGCCCACCACGTTTTACTACGACGGGCGAAGCTATGAACCAGGCAATTTCGGAGAAAAGTATTATGGCGCTGTGAGTTTGCGCACTGCGCTGATGAAGAGCTTGAACATCCCAACGGTGAAGCTGGCCGAAGCGGTGGGCTATGGGGAAGTAGTGAAGCTGGCCCGGCGTGCCGGGCTGAACATGGAAGTGAGGCCAACGCCTGCGGTGGCGCTTGGTGCCTACGAAGTCACGGCAATCGAAATGGCTGGGGCTTATACGATGTTTCCCTCCAACGGAGTTGCTTCGCGGCCGAGTTGGGTTCGTTCGATTCGGGATCGATTCGGCGCGAACATATTTGAATCCAAGACTGAGCGGCATGAGGTGCTGGATCCGCGGATCAACTATCTGATGGTGAATCTGATGGAGGATGTGGTGAGGGCCGGGACAGGGGCTGGAATCCGCAGCCGTGGCTTTTCGCCACCCGCTGGCGGCAAGACGGGAAGTAGTCGTGACGGATGGTTTGCCGGGTTTACCTCGAAGCTGGTTTGTGTTGTCTGGGTGGGCTTTGACGACAACCGGGACATCAAGCTTGAAGGTGCTCGGAGTGCGCTGCCGATCTGGACGGAATTCATGAAGCGGGCGCACACGCATCGGGAATACCGGAATGTGCATGGCTTTGAGCCGCCCCAGGGAGTTGTCTCGGCTGAAGTGGATGTTGCCACCGGCAAGCTGGGCGCAGGCCGGTCTGAAGTCTATGTGGCGGGCACGCAACCGGTAGAAGGTGTGAGCGGCCAGACACAGGTATTTGGCTGGGATGCTACGGATGAAGCCAAAGCCGAAGAGCCAGCCAAGACCGGCGGCGGGGCCAGCCGCAGCGTGACTTTAAAGAAGAAGGATGCCGATGCAGCAAGGGCAGAAGCCGCCGAAGCTGCGCGTCGTGCCAAGCCGCCCGCAGAGGCCCCTGGCGAGAAGACTGGAATCTGGGGCAAGATCCGGTCGATTTTCAAATAAGTTTTTTTGGATTAGAATGAGGAGCAAGTGAGGTGCTTCATGCGTTTTCGCACCCTGATTCTATCCGTCATGACCGGAGCGATGTTATTCGCCCAGCCAACGACTTCCAGCTTTGCCCCTGTTGGATCTGCCAACAACACTACGCCACCGACGCAGAAGCCTGAACTGAGCCCGGAGATGCGTGGCGACATCTTTATGGCCCGCAAGATGTTTCGCGAGGCCGTTGAAATGTACCAGAGCATGCCGGTCGACTCTCCCATTACCTGGAACAAGGTGGGCATTGCTTATCACCAGATGGGGCAACTGGGCTTGGCCCGCAAGAGTTATGAGCGCTCGGTGAAGCTGAATCCGAAGTATGCCGAGGCGATCAACAATCTTGGTACTGTTGCCTACGCACAGAAGAGCTACCGCCGCGCTGCCAACTACTACAAGAAGGCACTGATCTTTACCCCCGAGTCTGCCAGCATTCATTCCAACCTTGGGACGGCGCACTTTGCCCGCAAGACATCTGAGGATGCGATCACCGAGTACCAGAGGGCGCTTGCACTGGATCCGAATGTGTTTGAGCATCGGGGATCCCAGGGGACTGTATTGCAGGAGCGCAGTGTTGAGGAGCGCGCCAAGTTCCACTTTCATCTGGCGAAGCTTTATGCCAAGAGCGGGCAGGCGGACCGGGCCTTGCAGTATTTGCGTAAAGCGCTCGAAGAGGGCCTGAAGGATCGCGACAAACTTGCTTCAGAAGATGCCTTCGAAGTTTTGCGCGATAATCCAGAGTTTCAGACACTTCTGAAAACGGAATTTCGTGCGATCTAGCCAGTACTTCATTTTTAGCCCCCTAGTCTTAGCCTTTGTTTTTGTCTCGTGTTCGGGGCAGGCTCCTGCGCCTTTGAACCCTCGTATTGCGATTGCCGGATTCGATAACCAGTCGACGATTGCGGATCGATGGGTGCGTCCTTTGTTGAGTTATTCCATTGCGCGGCAGCTTCAGGCCGAGAGCACAATGGCGGCCAATGTGGTGCAAGACGCGGAGGGATGGCGAACGCTTGGCGTAGGCCGAGTGATTAGCGGCCATTATCGCAGGGAGGGGCAGGGGATTCGGATTCATGCCGAGGTGACCGACCCGGCGAGCACGAGGACTCTGGGACAGTTTGATGAAGTCGTGGAAGAGGCGAAATTGCTGGAAGCCTCGACGCGGCTAGTCTCGAAGCTATTGGGCATCAACCCTTCACCGCTCAATTATGATTTCGCCCAGTGGAAGGGGTTCGCTGAGACTCAGGTTGAAGGCAGTCCGGAGGCCATGTCCTCTTTTCTCGCGCGAAGTCCGGGTTTTGCGCCAGCCTATCCGATTTTGGCGGAATTGTTGTTGCGGGGCGGCAAACGCGAAGAGGCGCTTGCGTTGAAGCAAAAGTTTCCTTCGAGTGCCGATGCTTTAAGCCGTGCCCAGTTGGATTATGCTCTGGCGCCCGACGCGGCTTCAAAGCTTGCCGCACTGGAGGCCTTGAGCAAGTTGCGAAAGGGTGATCCGCGTTTGTTGGCCGAGTTGGCGACGGTTGCCTCTGGCCAGGGCAAATGGGATCTGGCAGCGGCTCAATACCGGGAGCTTACCAGGGTCGAGGCGGGCAAGCTGGATTGGTGGAATGCGCTGGGTTACGCCGAGGCCAATCAGGGCCAGTTGCCAGCGGCGGTGGCTGCGCTTAACGAATACCAGAGACTCGCACCAAACGAACCCAATGCGCTGGATTCGCTGGGTGAAGTCAATTACATGAACCGGAACTTCAAGGAGGCCGCAAAGTTTTTCGATGAGCAGTGGCGGCGTTATCCGGCGTTTCAGGGTGGGGTGGGGTGGCGCAAGGCCGCGTTTGCTCATTACTATGCGGGTGATGTGAAGAGTGCGGATTTGCGGTTTGCCGAGTGGCGCAAGCAGGTGCTTGGAAATTTGGCCCCAAGCGGGCAAGCTTTCCAGCAGGCCTTGTGGCTGGCGCGAAGTGGCCGGGCGCAGCAGGCTCGCGCTTTGCTTGAAAAAGAAGCTGCGGAGAGCTCTGGCGAGCGCAAAGCGATTGCCGGCCTCCATCTGGCGATGATGCAATTCGGGCTGGAAGGCAAGGTGCCTGCGATGGCTACGATTCAGGGCTGGAACCAGGAGCTGCAAGACCCGCAGGCAAGGAACGAGTTTTTCGTTTTTGCTCTCATGGTGCAGCCGGCTGCGAACTCAGCGGCCCTCAAGGCGAGAATTGCAGCGGCGGTTCCGCAGCCGCAACTGGCGGCTTTGCGCAATGAGCTTCTGGCTGCGGGGGATATTCTTTACTCTCCGGTGAAGCCGGAGAAGCCAAAATTGTTTCCACTTCCAAACACAATTGATACTGCAGTTGATGCACTGCTTCTCCGTTGGCGTCTTGCTGTGTTACCATAAAAAAGTTGTCAGGCGGCCTTCTTTGCGAGACTGTCGTCTTCGATACATCCACTGGAATTTTTCCCTTGGTAAGGTTTCGTCGAGAGGGTTCGTGCGCATCTGGATAGGTGGCCGAGCGGTCAATGGCAACAGACTGTAAATCTGTCGGGTCTTGCACCCTACGAAGGTTCAAATCCTTCCCTATCCACCATAATTTGCGCCGTTTCTCCTGATACACTGTTAGAGGCGGGCTGTTGTAGCTCAGATGGTAGAGCGCGTCCTTGGTAAGGACGAGGTCACCGGTTCAATCCCGGTCAACAGCTCCATACAATTTTCCCCCAAAACATTTTTTTTAAGGCGCGAGCAAAATGGCGAAAGAGAAATTTGACCGTAGTAAGCCGCACGTCAACGTCGGAACGATTGGGCACATCGACCACGGCAAGACGACCCTGACGGCAGCGA
>CANGVB010000099.1 GCA_947456995.1 Bryobacteraceae bacterium
GAAGTCAGCTTCATCGCCATCTGCGATCACGATACAGCAATCCCGCTTCCTCCCACCCAGGACCACAAGAACATTTTCGATAACGATCAAGGCCCCAACACCGGTGGCATGGGCGCATACTGCGACGATCGAATTCTCACCGCCGAGCAGAAGGCCCACATCCTAGAAAACATCATTCTCAAAACTCTCCGAGGTATGGCCAGTGAAGGTGCTCCTTTCCGCGGCTTCCTCTACGCCGGTCTTATGATGACGGCCGATGGCGCGAAGGCTCTCGAATACAACGTCCGGCTTGGCGACCCCGAAACCCAGGCACTTCTCTATCGCATTGAAGGCGGTTTCGTGCAAACCATTCTGGCCGCCACCGAAGGCCGTCTTTCTTCAGCCAGGCTGCAGTTGAGCGAAGGCGCAACCGCCTGCGTCGTAATGGCTGCACACGGCTATCCCGCCAAGGTCCGCACCGGAGATAAGATCGAGGGCGTAGAAAAGGCGAAGAGTGCCACTGTCTTCCAGGCCGGAACCCGTTTGGACAAAGGCACCCTCGTAACTGCCGGTGGCCGTGTTCTGGGCATTACTGCCTCTGGCCACGATCTGAAAACAGCCCTCAATCACGCCTACGCCGCGCTCGAAAACATCAGCTTCGATGGCATGCAGTTCCGCAGGGATATTGGACAAAAGGGACTAAAACGCTACACTGTTTAACAAGTGGGGACGTAGCTCAGCTGGATAGAGCGTCCGCCTCCTAAGCGGAAGGTCGGCAGTTCGAATCTGCCCGTTCCCACCACTTATCGCTTCTTGTAAACCACCGGCCGCTCAGGATCAAACTTCTTCATCTGAAGAGAATTTGCCCCGATCTCCAGACGGTCTCCCTCGAAACGCATCTCCATGATGCCCTTGCCATCGATGTCGAAGACAAAGTCATTCTTGTCTGCAGCCAGCGCAATCGGGTCGCACTCAAAGCCATAAGTTCGCACTGCCAGACTCACATCCTTCCAGCCCTTGTCTACTTCCACCCAGGCCACGCCTTCGTTATCGGTGCGAGAAATCTTCAAACCAGACGTCGTATCCACAGCAATGTCGATATTGGCCACGCCATGGCCGTTAGCGCCCATCACGGTGATCTTCAATCCTGGAAACGTTCCTTTAACGCTCTTCTTGAGAGAAAAGCCCTTGGTGGGAGGGGCATCGCTGTGCAGCTCAACCGTGCTCCCGTTCAACTTCCATTTGCCGCCGCCCCAAAAATCAGCAGCCCCGTAAATAAAGACAAACTCAAAACGGCCGTCGGCCTTCAGAATTAAATCTGAAGCCGCCTCGCGCATGCCATTCATCACATAGTGCCCGGCCACTGTTTCAGCCGAAGCTAGCGTTCCCAAACTCATCATTGCGACCACCATCCATTTCATTCGAAGTCTCCTACGGCAAGACAAGCGGCGAAAGGATAGTGAATCGATCAAGCGCTATTTCATACCTTTGCGGTAAACCAGCTCAAAGCCCGGCTTATTGCCAAAGGTCACTGAGCTCGAGCTACTAGACAAAGCCGGGGTGGCAGAAGACCCGGGCACTGGCACCTTGGGTTTTGCCAATTCCGCAGACGGATCTTCACGCTTCACTGAGCTGGTTTTGGTTACCGGGCGCCCGCCCGTTGGTCTTGCTTCCAGCCTTTCAACATCAGCCTTTGCCACAGCTTTTTGCTCATTCTTGAGTGCCAGAACAATTCGCTCGTCATCGGCCTCGTCGATTTTCCCAACCAGCGGTTCTTTAGCCCCTGCCTGAAAAACCCTAATTTCGGTACCGCTCTTCAGAGCTTTTACCTTAGACCAGGTATCCTCTGCCGCGGCGCTGTACAAAATCAGCAAGAAACCAGCCAGTATTGCTTTCATAAGCACATCATAGCTCTGCCAGCAAATCTTGGCATCCCCCTACCAATGGCGCAAACTTAGGTACCAAACTCAAGACTAAATGCCTAAACGCAAGTGCTTAGTAGGTATATTTCCCTGTTGTATCTAAAACTCCCCTACGCCTACCATCACCTACAAGCGTTATGGTACGAAAATACTGGCATCAAACACCGCTCCTGATTCTCGCGCTCGCTCTGCCCATCGCCGCGCAAACCGTCACAATCTCACCCACCACGGCTACCGTCAATCTTGACGCTACTCGTCAATTCACAAGATCCGTCACCGGCAATGCCAACACCAATGTCACTTGGGCTGTTAATGGCATCACCGGAGGCAACAGCACGGTTGGCACGATTTCGACCTCGGGTCTCTATACCCCGCCAGCCACTCTCCCTCCCAATCCCGGAAGCATCAAAGTTCGGGCAATCAGTGTCGTCAATGTGACGAGATTCGCCGAAGCCAATGTCAGTCTACAAAATCCAACTCCCACCATCACCGCGATTGAGCCAGCAGACCTCAACATCGGCAACACAACCCTGATCGTCAGAGGCACCAAGTATTTCGCCGGCGCAACGATCCTGCTGCAAAACGCTGCTGTCGCAACGCAGTTCATAAGCTCTACAGAACTGAGGGCGTCGGTAAGTCTGCCCAATGCACAGCAGTACTGCGTCATCGTACAGAATCCTGCGCCAACTGCTCCCAACTCAGCACAAAGATGCTTCACGGTACGAGCTGCAATCACCGTCAGCACTTCTCCCACAACAGCAACTGTGCGTGGCGGTGCAACGAGACTCTTCACCGCTACAGTTAGAAACACCAACACCACCGGAGTGCAATGGATGGTCAATGGTGTTGTTGGCGGCAGCCCGACTACTGGAACCATTGCCAGCGACGGCACTTTCACCGCACCAATGAACATAGCCGCAGTCAACGGCTCGGTCAAGGTAGGCGCACGCAGCGTCAAGAACAATGCTGCCTTCGGCGAATCCACGGTTACTCTTCAAAACCCTGTACCCACCATTTCCTCGGTTAACCCCACCGCAATTCCTCTTGGCAATGCAAACTTCGTGATCAATGGAAATGGCTTTGCGCCTGGTGCCACTGTAAATGTCGGAGGCGTGCCCATGACAGCCACCGTCAATTCACTCACCCAGATTTCCGTATCCGGCGTAACTAAAGCAACCCCCGGCGGCATCACGGCGATTACGGTATCCAACCCCGCACCCGGGCCCACCACTTCCGCGCCTCTCATCGCAAACATCACACCTGCCAATCCCAAGGTTTCCTATCTTGCCGCCAAGCGCTTCCTCGAGCAAGCCACCTGGGGCGCATCTCCTACTGAAATCTTTCGCGTGATGCAGCTTGGTTTTGACGCCTGGCTCACAGAGCAGAAAAACCTCACCAACTCAAACTACTCGATGCCCACCCCCAACGGTGACATCCCGGTTTCTGACATGCAGGCCGAGTTCTTCAGCAACGCAATGAATGCCCCAGATCAACTCCGCCAGCGCGTAGCCTTCTCACTGCACAAGATCATGGTTGTTTCCGCTGTAGAAATCGAAGATACCCATTACCTGGTGCCCTATCACCGTGTGCTGCTCAGCAATTCGCTGGGCAATTTGAGAACTCTTCTCAAGGAAATGACTCTCGATGTCGCCATGGGCGAATACCTCGACATGGTCAACAACAATAAGGCCGACCCGGCCAAGGGTCTTGAGCCCAATGAAAATTATGCCCGCGAGGTCATGCAGCTTTTCACGCTCGGCACTACATTCCTTCGGGCAGATGGCTCACCTTTAAGAGATCCCAACGGCGTTCCCTATTCCGCCTACACCGAGGAAGATGTAATACAACTATCAAAAGTATTTACTGGATGGACCTATCCTCCAGGAAAGGGCACTGGTTCCAACAACCAGAACAAGCGCAACTATGGCGCACCCATGGTGGCGGTTGAATCCAACCATGACACAGGGGCTAAGCGTGTCCTGGGCCGTAACATTGCCCCCGGCCAAACCACAATGATGGATCTTGATTCTGCTCTTCAGATCCTCTTCGAGCATCCAAATATTGCCCCATTCTACTCACTCCGCCTGATCCAGAGCCACGTTACCTCCAACCCCTCTGCGGCCTATCTGATGCGAGTAAATGCAGCATTCAACAACAACGGCCAGGGTGTACGCGGCGACCTCTTTGCTGTCATGCGCGCAATCCTTCTCGATCCGGAAGCCCGCGCTGGCGACAACCCTTCCACACCCAATCCTTTCGCTTCCTTCGCTGGCCATTTGCGAGAGCCCATCCTTGCCTTCCTCCATGTCCTCAAGGGACTCGAAGGCACTATCGTCCTTGATAACCCTGTCCAGGCTGACCTCGAACGCATGGGGCAGAAGCTCTTCTACCCCGGCAGTGTCTTCAGCTACTTCTCACCCTTGACGCGCGCTCCTGGCAACCCGGGCCTTTATGGGCCTGAATACCAGGGCTTCACACCGGTTACAGCCCTCGAACGAGTCAATTACATTGACTATCTCTTGAAGCTCGATGCAAACGCAGAAGCTAAACCAAACGCTGCACCCTACATTGCTCTGGCTGGCGACGTAGAAGCGCTCATCGCCGCAATCGATGCCCATTTCCTCAACGGCACCATGCCAGACCCGCTGAAGCAGGGCATTCGTGACACCCTGGCAACTACCACCGATCCCACACGGCGCGCCAGACTGGCCCTCTATCTGGCGCTCTCTTCTGCCCACTATCAAATCCAGAAATAGCCCAACAAAAGAAAGAGATCATATCCATGTCCATTTTCAAACTCAACATCAGCCGCCGCGCATTGCTGCGAAAATCGATCGCTACCGCCAGTCTGGGCTACTTTGGAGTTCTTGATGCTCTGGCTCAGGCCGGAGACTACAAGGCGCTTGTCTGCGTCTTCCTCTTCGGTGGCAATGACGCCAACAACATGATTGTTCCCATGGGCGTCAAGTACAACGACTATTCAAGGGTGCGTGGCCCGGCAACAGGTCTCGCTCAAAACGTGCTGCTTCCGATCATGGATCGCGGCGAAGCCTACGGCTTCCACCCGCAGCTTCCCCGTATCCAGCAGCTCTACAATCAGGGCAAGGCAGCGGCCATGCTCAACGTGGGTCCGCTCATCCGCCCCATCACCAAAACCCAATATCGTCAGAATCAGGCAGTTCCTTCCAATCTCTACTCTCACTCCGATCAGCAACAGGCCTGGCAACAAGCCTCCACCAGCGGCGTGCGTAGTGGCTGGGGTGGGCGCACCGCGGATGCCATGCAGCCATCCAACACAGGCTCTCTCCTCCCCATGTCGGTCTCAACATCCGGTGGTGCTCTCTATACAGTCGGCCAGGTAACCGGCCCGGCCATCATCAACGGTGGTAACGGTCTCGGCCTTAGTGGCTCAGACGGCTCGGCTACAGCCAACGCCCGCGACGCAGCCTTCCAGCAGGTGATCAACTTCCAGTCTGGTCTTACACTCGTCCAGGCTGCCAACAGAACCATCAACAACGGCATGCAGGTTGGCAAAGTACTCAACGGTGTTCTAACCGGCCCCAGCGGCATCACCACCGCCTTCCCGCAAAACGGCCTTGGGAACCAACTCGCCCAGGTCGCCCGTATCATTCGTTCGCGCCAGACCCTCGGTGTCAGCCGACAGATTTTCTTTGTTTCTACCGGTGGTTACGACAACCACGACGGTCTGCTCGCCGCACACCAGGGCCTGCTCACGGGTCTTAATGCTGCTCTCTCAGCCTTTTACGACGCAACGATCGAACTCGGTATGGAAAATGCCGTCACCACCTTTACCGAATCCGATTTCAACCGCACCTTCGGCCCCAACGGCAACAACGGCACAGATCACGCCTGGGGCAGTCACCAGTTGATGATGGGTGGTGCAGTCAATGGCGGCCGCATGTATGGCACCTTCCCCAATCTCGCCATTCAGGGTCCGGATGACGTTGGCAACCGTGGTCTCTGGTTGCCAACAACATCAGTCGAACAGTACGGTGCCACCATGTCTTCCTGGTTTGGCGTCAATTCTGCTCAACTCGACGCAGTCTTCCCCAACCTGATCAACTTCCCAACCCGCAATCTTGGCTTCATGAAGTAAACGGAATCTACTTCGTAACAGCCACGCGCAACTCTGGGCTGGCGGCTCCGCTAACAATCACCACTAGCGGATGTTCGCCAGCCTCGATTGCTTCAGGCACAATCAGATTCGCTTGCCCAAGCCCGATAAAGCCAGGCGTCGCTCCAAGAAACAACCGTTCTGCACTCTGCCCACCAATCCGCACCTCCCAGGGCAATTGTCGATTCACTCCAATCCCGGTGAGATAAACCACCAACGGCCGCCCGGCCTTCACCGGCCTCATCAGGCTATTCAACTCCCCGTCATCAAAGTTCTGCGCGACAAACGCAGCCGGTGCAGCCTCCGTCACCCAGAACATCGTCTCCGGGCTACGCACTCCATCTCGCACCACCTCTACTCGCGCCGAACCAATCCGGGCATTACCCGGCAAAGCAAAGTTCACTTGATTCGCAGTCGCAGCAAAAACAGTCGCATTCAAATTCCCGTTCACCAACACCTGTGTCTGCCCGCCCTCGCGCCATAGCCCAGTCCCAAAGAGGCTCACGATCGATCCGAGCGCCACAGGCCGCCCGTCAAAGCTAGCCCCATTCACCACCCCGCCACGGGCCACACAAGGCAACTCCCCTTCACTTCCTCCACCCTGAACCACCTGCACCACCTGTCCGCCGATTCGCAAATCTGCACTCCGCCGACCGCCAGCATTGGCAGCAACCTCAATCCTGCCGCCCTGCACACTCACCCAACTGCTGCTGCTCTCCACTCCTACCTCACACCCAAGCGGATTCTCAAACTCCACCAAACTGCCACCCGGCTGCGAAGAAAAACAATAATTGCGGCGCGCCAGGCGAATCGAGCACCCCGCCCCGCCAGCCACCTCCTGCCGCAACCGGGGTAGATAAGTGTAGAGCGCATTCCCCGGGCACTCAGTCGCCCCGCTAGCTCTTGGGCTCAAACCGGCATCGCGATGCCCGCTGATGACATTCAAAGTCAGCCCGCTCGCAGCATGCAAAGTCTGGCCACTCGCATCCAGCTTCAGCCTTGCAGAATGCCAGGTCAGTAATCGCTTCAAGCTCTCCACCGCAACGGCGCTCGGGGCTTGCGAGCTGTAAGTCCCCACCATACAAACGCCCATCGTCCCAGTATTTACTCCCGAAAAATGCGCCCCAATCACCCCATTACCGCCCGCCCGGCCCTCATAGATCACCCCATTCGGATCCACCAGATAGTTGTAGCCAATATCGTTCCAGCCATTGCCCTGCACATGCAAAACCCAGATGCTGCGAATCACCGCCGGCCAGTCTCGCGACTCATTCGCTCCTGCCGAATGATGCACCACCAGATGCGTTACCGGGGCAAATACAGGAGCTTCCCGAGGTGCGCAATTCGCTCCGCATCCCCAGCCCGTCCGCGTCACAACTTCAGGTTCCCCAGCCGTTCCCAGCCTTCTCTCGAGGCTCACCTTCGCCGCACCCGGTTCAATAAACAAAAGGCGCAAAGGCCGCGCTGCCATCACCTCAACCACACTCACCGCAGAATCAAACCACACCAGGCTCCCGCCCTCATGCCCCAATTCCGCATCGCGCCATTCCGTCCAGTTCACACCATCTTGCGACCCGCGCACACGAGCATGAAAGTGCTCTTCACTGATCAGCCCCAGGGCGCGAAACGAAGCCCCGGCGTTCACGCGCCTCACCGGTTGATCGAAATCAACCCCAAGCTGCCGAGTTCCAACCAAACCCTGCCCAACGGCAAGGCCACAAAATGCGATCAAGCAAACAACAAGTCTCACCCTCGCATCATAGCTTTCGCACACCGGCCCAAACAATCTCCACCACCTCACGCGCAAATCGCGGCGGCACCTGCGACGAAGCAAGATAACGAGCATATACAGCCCCCACCAGCATGGCCACTGCCGCATCAAGCGAGACATCCGGCCGCAACTCGCCTCGCTTCTTTGCCTGCTCGAGAATCGTTCTCAGCGTCTGCCTCCGAGGTGCAACCAATCGCTCCCGAAACAAGCGCAACAGCTCTGGAGTATGTCCCTCTTCTGCCAACACCGTTCCGATCAGACTCATGCCATTCGGCCGCATCAGGGAGCGTATGAAGTTTTCAATCGTCCCCGTCAGATCTCCCACAGTCGAGCCATGATCCACCTTCGGTTCCAGCAAACGCAACGTCTCGATTGCTGCCGTTGCCAGATCCGCCTTGCTGCTCCATCGCCGGTATATCGTTGGCTTGCTCACCCCAGCGGCCGCTGCCACGCTGTCGAGCGTCATCCGGCTGTACCCATCCCGGGCCAGCTCTGCCAAAGCTACATCGAGAATCCGCCGTTCCGTTTCAGGGTCGCGCGGGCGCCCCGGTAATCGTTCGTCCATCAACATCCAGCTTGACAAGTAGTATAGATACGATACAGTATCGTAATTATGAAGATTGGAATTATCGGCTCCGGCAACGTCGGTGGCGCGCTCGGCAAGCGTTGGGCTGCCCTGGGACATCAGGTGCTATTCAGCACCCGTCGGCCAGACTCAGAAGAGATGAAAACCCTGGTAGCCTCCGCTGGCCCGAGAGCCAGAGCTACCACTGCTGCAGAAACCGTAGCGGCAAGCGACATTCTGCTTCTTGCTACACCCTGGCCCGTCACCCGCGAAATGGTCGAAAGCCTCGGTGAGCTGAACAACAAAATCCTCATCGATGCCACCAATCCCTTGTTGCCCAATCTGGCCGGGCTCGAATTTGCCAACACAAGTTCAGGAGCAGAGCAGGTTGCCCAGTGGGCCAAGGGCGCGCGGGTCGTAAAGGCTTTCAACACCATCGGCGACAACATCATGGAGCAGACCACCTTTGGCGAGATCTCTCCGGTTCTCTTCTATTGCGGTGATGACAAAGAAGCCAAACAAACCGCCCACCAGCTCGCTGCAGAGCTCGGCTTTGACCCGCAGAACGCCGGCCCTCTCACCCAGGCCCGCGTTCTCGAACCCTTCGCCCTGCTTTGGATCTCTCTGGCGGTAAAGCAAGGCTTCGGCCGCGACATCGCCTTCCAGCTCCTCAAGCGTTAACAGAAAAAGGAAACATCATGCGCATCGCGATCGTTCTTGCCAACCCTTCCGTCTCCACCACCACCGGCTGGCCCGTCGGCTTCTGGTGGAGTGAACTCACTCACCCCTACGAAGAATTCACCAAAGCCGGTTTTGAAGTAGAAA
>CANGVB010000100.1 GCA_947456995.1 Bryobacteraceae bacterium
GTAGGCTTCGTCCTTTAGGGCTTGGTCGATGGTCACTATCTGGTAGCCGCGCTTCTCGAATAGCTTTAGCAGGTCTGGCATTGCGTCGGCGTTGAGCTGGTTGGCGTGGATTAACAGGATTTGGGGGATTTCTCTACCGACTACTTCGAGGGTGCGCTTTTCGAAGAAGTCGAAGATGCCGTCCATGTATTTCACGTATTCTTGCCGGATTCGCTCAGGATTTTTTGAGCTGGTGTAGACGCGGGCGAAGACCCATTCGGAATTGTCGATCGTCACGGGGGCGACTTCGTAGTTGTGTTCCTTTAGAAATGCTGCGAGGCCTTGTTTGGTTTCTTCTGTTGGCCCGGTGTGGAGGAAGGGGTGGCGGAAGTAGCGGGGCTTGGTGCCTCCTCTTACCTTTCGGATGGCTGGCTCGGCGCGGATAATGTCGGCTTCGTATTCGGCGAGCGGGATCTTGTTCAGGTCAGGGTGCGAAAAGGTGTGGTTGCCGATCTCGGCACCTTGCTTGCGCCAGAGCTTGAGGAGCTTTTCGAGGCCGGCATCGGTATAGTCCCGGGCCTGGCCTGGATTGACGTAGACGCTGACAGGGACGCCTTTGAGGGCTGCTGTCAGCTTTGTGGTCATGGCAAGGGTTTTTTCGAAATTTCTGGGGCCGGGGGAATCGCCGCCGCGCGGGAGGTCGTCGATCGAGATCGCTAGCTGGCGGGTTTGGGCTAGCGCCATGCTGGCCAGCAGGATCAGTGAGAGTCTCAGATTTTGCCTCCGCCGACGAACATGACGATCTCGATTTGCGCGCCTTCTTCGACCGTGGTGGCGTCCCAGGCGGCTTTGCGGACGATCTCTTTGTTGAGTTCAACAGCCACACGGGCGGTATCGATCTGGAGGTGTTCGAGGAGGCTCCGGACGTTGAGGGAGGCTGGAATCTGGCGGGCTTCGCCATTTATTTCGACGGAAATCAACTGCTTTGTAACCTTCTTTCGTGAGAGGGCGTTTGACCGCCCTCCGAAACGAACAGTATAGTTAAGAGAAGGTAAGCTTCCGCGTCGGAGATGTTTTTTTAAGCCACTGCCGCTTTCTCATCCATGCCAACAAACTATAGCGAGTTGTACTTCCCGGTACTTGTACAGATCCTCTTCGCGGCCGCCGTTGCCGGTGGACTGGTCTTCGCCGGGCTTTTTTTCGGCAAGCGCAATCGTAACGCGGCGAAAGACTCGCCCTATGAATCTGGCGTAAAGCCGGTGGGTAACGCTCGCGAGCGCTTCTCGGTGAAGTTCTATCTCGTCGCGATGCTTTTCATTCTTTTCGACATTGAAGCCGTTTTCCTTTATCCCTGGGCCGTTGTGTATCGTGAGCTCGGGATGTTTGGCTTTGTCGAGATGGTTTTATTCATGATTTTAGTTCTGAGCGGTTTTTATTTCGTCTGGAAGAAAGGCGCACTGGATTGGACCGTAACGCCGAATCGAAAGTCGAAGGACATTTAAGCCAGTATGATTTCTGAGCTATTGCAGGAAGACCCCCTCGTCATTGCGCTCGTAGAGCGTTTTGGCTCCGCCATCGAAGCTGGCAGTCTCGAACACGATCAAACAATTTTGTATATCTCTGCGGCAAGCATCGTTGAAGTTTGCACCGTGCTGCGTGATGAGCATGGCTTTAACCGTGCGTCGAGCGTGACGGCTCTGGACTGGTATCCGCAGGAGCCGCGATTTGAAGTAGTTTATCTGCTGCACAATGTGAAAGAAGCTGCGCGAGTGCGGCTGAAGGTGCGTGTCTCTGGCGAGAATCCGGCAGTGGATTCGGTAACTGGCGTCTGGCCGGGTACGAACTGGTACGAGCGCGAGGTATTTGATCTGTTTGGCGTCACTTTTAACGGCCACCCGGATCTGCGCCGCATCATGATGCCTGAGGACTGGGAAGGACATCCTTTGCGCAAGGATTTCCCGATCCATGGTCACAAATACGATTACGGTGAGACGAACCAATAAGCGAGCAGCACGATGAGCGAAACCCTAACCCCTACCGCTAGCCTTGAGCCCGTTGCCAATACTGAGGCCGGGACGACTCGCAAGATGACCCTGAATATGGGGCCGCAACATCCGTCGACGCACGGTGTGTTGCGTGTTGTGCTTGAGTTGGACGGCGAAACAATTCTCAAGGCTCAACCCGAGATTGGTTTTCTGCATACCGGCATCGAGAAGCAGTGCGAGACGAAGACTTACTAACAGGTGATTCCGCTGACGGATCGCGTGGATTATCTTGCGAACCTGTCGAACAACCTCTGCTATTGCCTTGCGATTGAGAAGCTGCTGGGGATTGAAGTTCCTCCCCGTGCGGTTTGGACTCGCGTGATGCTGACCGAGTTGACCCGAATCAATTCGCATCTGGTGTGGCTGGGTACACACGCGCTTGATATGGGCGCGATGTCGATGTTCTTCTATGCCACTCGCGAGCGCGAAGAGTTGCTGAAGATCTTTGAGATGTTCAGCGGGCAGCGTCTGATGACGAGCTACTTCCGTATTGGTGGCCTTGCACTTGATCATCCTCGTGGCGGGCTGGAGGCTGTAAAGAAGTTTCTTGAGATGTTTCCGCCCAAGATTGACGAGTACGAAAATCTGCTCGACAACAATCCGATCTGGAAGAACCGGACGATTGGTGTGGGCGTGGTGCCAGTAGACAAGATGCTGGCCATGGGCATTACCGGGCCGATGATTCGTGCAGCGGGTATCCCGTGGGACGCTCGCAAGGATGAGCCCTATTCGGGTTACCAGAATTTTGAGTTTGATGTGCCCACCAGCACCGATAACGATGTTTATGCTCGTTACCGGGTACGGATGGAAGAGATGCGCCAGTCGGTTCGCATCATGGGGCAGGCGCTGGAAGGCATGCCCGATGGGGCGTTTCAGGCCGATGCACCTAAGGTTGTGTTGCCGCAGCGCGAAAAGATGAAGACGCAGATGGAAGCGTTGATCTATCACTTCAAGATCGTGACTGAAGGCGTGCGTGTGCCTCCTGGTGAGGTGTATCAGGTGATTGAATCGCCACGTGGCGAGTTGGGCTATTACGTGGTTTCCGACGGGACGAGCAAGCCCTTCCGCGTGCATATGAGGACGCCGAGCTTTGGCAATATTCAGGGCCTGGGCATGATGTGCGAAGGCGGAATGATCGCCGATTCGATTGCCTCTATGGGATCGATGGACTTTGTGCTGGGAGACACTGACCGCTAATGACATTTACCCCCGAAACCGAGAAGAGACTCCAGGACATCTGGAGCCGTTACCCCGCGGGCCGTAAGCGTTCTGCCGTGATTCCGATGCTGATGTATGCACAGGATGAGCTTGGGATGGTGACGCAGGAATTGATTGCCGAGGTGGCGCAGCGCTGTGAAGTATCGCCGCTGCAGGTAGAAGAAGTTGTGGGCTACTATTCGATGCTGAACAAGCAGAAGATGGGTAAGCACCATGTGCAGGTTTGCACCAATATCGCCTGCCTGTTGATGGGTGGGGAAGAGTTGTGGCAGCACACGACCAAGCGTCTGGGGATCGGACACAAGCAGATCACGGCAGACGGCCTGATTTCGCTGGAAGAAGTGGAGTGCGCCGGGGCTTGTTCCTGGGCACCGTGTGTTGTGGATGGTTATGAATATCACCATCACATGACCATTGAAAAGCTGGATCAGCTGCTGGACAGCATCCAGAAGAAGGTTCAGTAGGCAAAGGAGTATCAGCCATGTTCAACGAACCACATCCCGATGAAGTCAGAGTAATCACGAAGCGATTCGGATTGCCCAATTCTGCTTCGATCGATACCTATCTGGCGCATGAAGGCTATGTGGCTTTCATGAAGGCCATTGAGATGACCCCGGAGCAGATCATCGATGAGCTGAAGCTCTCGAACCTGCGCGGACGGGGCGGCGCGGGTTTCCCCACCGGGCTCAAATGGAGCTTCATCCCTCGCGATAATCCAAAACCGAAATACGTTGTTGTGAATGCCGATGAGTCTGAGCCGGGCACCTGCAAGGATCGCCTGCTGATTCAGAACGACCCGCATCAGTTGATCGAAGGCTGTTTGATTGCCGCACGCACGATTGGTTGCAAGGCCGGCTACATCTACATCCGTGGCGAGTATCGCTATCTGATCGACATCATGGACAAGGCGCTGGCCGAGGCCTATGCGCATGGTTATCTGGGCAAGAACATCAAGGGCTCGGGGATCGATTTTGATCTCTATACGCACTCGGGCGCAGGCGCTTATGAGTGTGGCGAAGAGTCGGCGCTGCTTGAGTCGCTTGAGGGCAAGCGTGGTGTACCGCGGATTCGGCCTCCATTTCCTGCTGTCAGCGGCCTCTATGCGTCGCCTACGGTACTGAACAATGTTGAGACTTTTGCCACCGTGCCGGCTGTGCTGCGCATGGGCGGGCAGGCTTATGCCGACCTTGGCACCCCGAAGAATGGCGGCACGCGCATGTTGTGTGTGTCTGGCCACGTGAATCGCCCGGGTGTGTACGAGGTGCCGCTGGGCTTCTCGATGCAGAAGATGATTTATGAAGTCTGCGGGGGCATCCGTGGCGGCAAGAAGTTGAAGGCCGTGATTCCGGGTGGATCGTCGTCGCCGGTGCTGAGAGCCGATGAGTGCGACTTCCCGATGGACTATGACAACTACGCGCGGATGAAGACGATGGCCGGCTCTGGCGGCATGATGGTGATGGATGAAGACACCGACATCGTCAAGGTGGCACTGCGCACGATGCGTTTTTATGCGCATGAATCGTGCGGCTGGTGCATCCCGTGCCGTGAGGGCACAACGTGGTTGCGCAAGATCTTGACCCGCATGGATGAAGGTACTGGCCGTCGTGCCGATATCGATTTGATCCATGAGCTTGCCAAGAACATGCTGGGCCGTACCTTCTGCCCGCTTGGTGATGCTGCGGCCATGCCCACGATTGGATTCGTGGAGAAGTTCCGCGAAGAATTTGAAGCCCGTTTGCGCGAGAACGTTGTACCTGTGACCTCGCCAGACCAATTGATTGCGATCCGATAAAGCACTATTTAAAGCAATATGTCGACACCAGCCGCAGCCCCACCTACCGTAATCAACTTCACCGTTGATGGACGCCAGCTTTCTGCCCCTCCGGGTACGTTACTGATCGACGCCTGCAAACGCGCCGGCATTGAAATTCCCGCATTCTGCTACTACGAAGGCTATTCGCTGCAGGCCGCCTGCCGCATGTGCCTTGTCGAAGTAGAGAAGATGCCGAAGCTGCAGACTGCCTGCACGCTGCCGGTGATGGAAGGGATGATTGTTCGCAGTGAGACCGAACAGTTGACCAAGGCCCGTAAGGGCACGCTTGAGTTTTTGCTCACCAATCACCCGCTGGATTGCCCGGTTTGCGACAAGGGCGGCGAGTGTGAATTGCAGGATATGGTGTTCCGTTATGGCGCCGGTGAATCGCGCTTTACGGAGATGAAGAATCATGAGCCGGAGCGGCAGTGGTCGCCGGTGGTGTTCTACGATCCTGCGCGTTGCATCCTTTGCTACCGCTGCGTGCGTGCCTGTAATGAAGGCATGGGCGTGGGGGCCCTCGGTATTACCAACCGTGGTGTGTTGAGTGAGATTGCGCCTAACGGCGGCGATCATCTGGATTGCGACGAGTGCGGCGCCTGTATCGATATTTGCCCTGTGGGCGCGCTGACATCCAACACGTATCGCTACAAAACGCGGCCGTGGGAGATGCAGCATGTGGGTACGGTTTGTACGCACTGCTCGAATGGTTGCAAGACGACGCTTGGCGTTCGTAATGACGAGATTATGCGCGGCAATAACCGCGACCGCTCTGGCATCAACGGCGAGTTTCTGTGCGTGAAGGGCCGTTACGGCTTTGACTTCAATGCGCATGAAGAACGTCTGACGAGCCCGATGATCCGCATCAATGGCAAGCTTGAGGAAGTGTCCTGGTCTAAGGCGCTGGGCTTTGTGGCTGAGAAGTTCAAGAGCGTGAGTGCGGCTGGCGGCAAGTTTGGCGTGGTGGCCGGTACGCATCTCACCAACGAAGAGCTGTTCTATCTGCAGAAGTTTTCTCGTGCGGGCCTGAAGAGCTCGAACATCGATCACGTGCGCTCGGGTGACTTTGTGACGCTGCTGGATGCAGTGTCTGGGAACCTGACGAGCCTGGCAACGGCTGACGATCTCTACAACACGAAGGCGGCGCTGGTGATTGGTGCTGACCTGTCGCAACAGCATCCCTTCCTTGCCTTCCAGTTGCGTGCCGATGTGCGGCATCACAAAGCGAAGATCTTTACGGTGACGCCTGGGCCGGTGCGCGAAGCGAAGTATTCTGCCGCTTCCGTGGTTGTGCCTGAAGGCCAGGAGTTTGACGCGCTCAATAATCTAACCGAACAGTTGAAGGGCGAGAAAGAACTCGTGATCCTGTTTGGGGATTCGATCAAGGGCCAGCGTGTTCGTGACCTTGTGGCATGGGCTGGAACGCTTGGCATCCCTGTGAAGTATGTCTGCCTGGTGGATTACTCGAACTCTCGCGGTGCGATGGATATGGGCGTGATGCCGAATCTGTTGCCGGGCTACGAGGCGGATCCGCATCCGGGTATGTCGGTGAAGCAGATGCTGGCCAGCGACGCGCTGGATGTGCTTTGGGTGGTGGGTGAGAACCCGCTGCGCGAGACAAAGCTGGCATCGAAGAACGCTTTTGTTGTGGCTCATAGCATGTTCCTCGATGAGACTGCTTCGACTGCCGATGTGGTCTTCCCGTCGGCCTCTGCATACGAGAAGAACGGCACGGTTACCAACGTTACCGGGCAGGTGCAGCGGTTGAAGGCGGCTGTACGGACGATGGGCACCAAGACCGATCTTGAGATTCTTGGCCTGATCGCCAAGGAGATGGGAATGGCCGTTGAGATTGGTGTGTGGAGCCATGATGTTGTCTTCAAGGAGATCCATAAATCGGTGCGTGGCTATAATGTTCCTTTGCCAATCCTCATCACCGGGGGCGCGGCAGTGACTAACCCTGTAAACGGTCGAGTTGCTGTTGATGTCCTTGTCGACGAAATCCGCTCTGCGGGCGATACCTTGTTTACCTCCGGCTCGCTGGGCCGGTATTCGAAACTTCTGACCAGTGTTCCTGAGTTTCCGGGCGCTCTTTACAAACGATGAATTTCTTTATCATCAGTCTCATCAAAACGGGCATCGTGGCCGGAGCTTTCATGACCACGCTGGCTTATCTACAGTGGATTGAGCGCAAGGTTCTGGCGCACATTCAGTCACGGCTGGGCCCGTATCGTGTAGGTCCGCACGGCCTCTTGCAGCCGCTTGCCGACGTCGTAAAGCTTCTGACCAAGGAAGGCTTTGTGCCTTCTCACGTCAATCATTTCTTCTATATTCTTGCGCCGTTTCTGGCGGTGTTCTTTGCGCTGATTTCGATCTGCCTGATTCCATTTGGGCCTTCGGTTGAGATCTTCGGAGTTCGTACCGATCTTGGCCTTGCCGACATCAACGTGGGTGTTTTGTTTGTTCTCGCCATCTCAAGTGTTGGCGTTTACGGCATTGCGCTGGGTGGTTGGGCATCGAACAACAAGTACTCGCTGATGGGTGGTTTGCGCAGTTCTGCGCAGATGATCAGCTACGAATTGCCGATGGCGATTGCGCTTGTGTCGCCGCTGCTGCTGCTCAATGATCTATCGCTACGAACGATCGTCAACGAGCAGGCTGGTTATTATCTGGGCGTGATTCCGCGCTGGTCGATTTTCCAGATGCCGTTTCCGCAGGTGTTCAGCTTTTTGATCTTTTTGATCTCGGCTTTTGCCGAAACCAATCGCGTTCCGTTTGACTTGCCTGAAGCCGAAAACGAGCTTGTTGCCGGCTTCCACACTGAATACAGCTCGCTGAATTTCGCAGCCTTCTTTATGGCCGAATACGCGAACATGATCACGGTGACTTGCATGGCTACGGTGTTGTTTCTGGGTGGGTGGCACCCGCTGTGGCCTGCTGAATACGGAAGTGATTTTGTTCCTGTCTTATTGATGCTTGGTGGTTCGGCTGTGCTTCTTTTTCATGGTGTAATGCAGCCGCTCAAGGGCCGCCCGTGGGATCGACTGACAATGCCGGCCGCTGGCCTTGCGTTTGGTGCGATCGCGCTGGTGTTTCTGGTGCCGGTGCTCAAGCCGATTCTGATGCCTGTCTTCTGGTTTGTTGCCAAGGCTGGTGTTCTGCTCTTTATCTTTATCTGGATTCGTGGCACGCTGCCGCGCTTCAGATACGACCAACTGATGAACTTCACCTGGAAGTTCCTATTTCCTGCTGCGATTGTCAATCTGCTGATTACCGCGTTTGCCGTAGCGCTGCAAGGGCCAAAGAACTAGCGCCATGGATCTGATTCTCTTCATCATCTTCGCCACCATCGCCGTGGCCTGTGGAATTTCGCTGGTGGTGCAGAAGCACCCGATCGGCAGCGCTCTCTCGCTGATTGGTGTCATGGGCTCGCTAGCCGTGCTCTACCTGTTGCTGGGCGCCGAGTTTATAGCCGCGGTGCAATTGATCGTTTACGCGGGTGCCATCATGGTGCTCTTCGTATTCGTCATCATGTTGCTGAACGCCGGCGAGGAGGCGAACAAGGGCAGAAGCTGGCCTTCGCGCCTGCTTGGGATTCCCCTGCTCACTGTGTTTCTTGGCTTGCTTGCGTACTTGCTGCAGCGGATGGCACCCTCGATGGGTACCGTCACTTTTGGTGCCTTCAATGTTGGCGCCAAGGAGATTGGCCGCAGCCTCTTCAACCACTATCTGCTTCCGTTTGAAGTCACCAGCGTTCTGGTGCTGATCGCGATTTTAGGCGCGATTGTGCTGGCCCGCAAGGAGATCGACTAATGCCTCAACTGAATGCCGTCCCTATGTCCTGGTATTTGATTCTCAGCGCGATTTTGTTCTCGCTGGGAGTCGCCGGCTTTCTCTTTCGCCGGAATATCATCACTGTCTTTATGTCTATCGAGCTGATGCTCAATGCTGTGAATCTGAGCTTTGTTGCCTTCTCTCAACATCTGCGCCAGGTAGACGGCCAGATCTTTACCTTCTTTGTGATGGTGGTTGCTGCGGCTGAAGCCGCCGTTGGCCTGGCCATCATTCTGACTGTGTTCAAGAACCGGCAGACCCTATCGATTGATGAGGTCAGCTCGCTGAAAAACTAATGCCCAAC
>CANGVB010000101.1 GCA_947456995.1 Bryobacteraceae bacterium
GAAGAGAAAGAAGTCCCGGTCGTAAGCCAGTTCTCTACCTTCGGCTTCAAGTCTGGCTACCCAAGCTGGTTAAAGGTAGAAGAATTCAAAGGTGCCATCCAACGTATTGACCAGACGGCCCGCAAGCGCGTCGTCGATGCTGTCCGCCAGCGCTTCACCTCTGATGTCCTCGCAGCCTACGATAAGCCCGTAGACAAGCGAAGCGTCGCCGAGCGAACTCTAGCTGCAAAGATCGAAATCGCCATGACCGAAGCCGGCCTTCAGGAAAACGCGGAAGGCAAAGAAGCCGACATTCCTCTCACCCCCGCAGAAAGCAAAGAGCGCGAAGCCCTGATCGTGGAACTCGGCAAAGCTGCTCTCAAAGCCAACCCTGTCGCGCAGACAGCCACCGTATTGGGGCACGCCGCCGTCACACCCACCATTCACATGACACACCGCGGCGACTGGCGCGCCAAGGGCGAAGCCGTGCCACCCGCCTTCCCAGCCATGCTGGCCGGGGGCAAAACGATCGAAGACGATCCCGAGAAAAAACTGGCCCGCCGCAAAGCCCTCGCCCTCTGGCTCACCGAGCCAGACCACCCACTCACCGCAAGAGTCATCGTCAACCGCGTCTGGCACTGGCATTTCGGCCGTGGCATCGTCGGCACGCCCAACGATTTCGGCCGGCAGGGCGAAGAGCCAACCCATCCCGAACTCCTCGACTGGCTCTCCAGCGAATTCGTCTCCCAGGGCTGGAGCCTCAAAAAGCTGCACCGCATGATCCTGCTATCCGACACCTATCAAAGGTCTACCGAGGCTCATGAAGGCAACGCAAAAGTAGATGCCAACAACCGCTACCTCTGGCGCATGAATCGCCAACGCCTCGACGCAGAAACCCTTCGCGATTCAGTCCTTGCCGTCAGCGGAGATCTGAACCTCAAGATGGGAGGCCGCCCCGTAATCCCCAAACTGAGCAAAGAAGAATACACCGTCATGTGGGCCCGCAACCAATGGCCCGAAGCCATGGACGAACGCGAACACACCCGCCGCAGCGTCTATCTCTACGTCAAGCGCACCTTCCCGATGCCGATGTTTACCACCTTCGACACCCCCGATAGCTCCATGAGTTGTTCGCGCCGCGACAACACAACAGTCGCTCCACAAGCCCTCACCCTGATGAATGGCGACTTCATGGTGGGCCAGGCAAAGCGTCTGGCAACAATGGCCCGCAAGGCCCATCCGGACGACACCAAAAAACAATTGGACCTTGCCTGGCAGCAAGTTCTCGGCAGGCTACCCACCACAGCAGAACGCGACAAAGCTGCAACACTAAGTCTCGACCAGATTTGCCTCGCACTGCTCAATACCAACGAGTTTCTGTACCTCGACTAGGAGAACGTTCATGTCAATCTATTGCCCCAAGACGATTCAAGCAGTCTCGCGACGAAACTTTCTCGAAAAGAGCGGCCTCGGCTTCGGCGCCATGGCAGCCTCCTCCCTGCTGCCAGCCGCAACGATTTCCGATCCCTTTGCCCGAAAAAAGCCCCACTTCGACGCCAAGGGCAAGAGCGTCATCTTCCTCTTCATGCACGGCGGCCCAAGCCACATCGACACCTTCGATCCAAAACCCGAGTTAAACAAGCTGCACGGCCAGCCCATCCCAAAGAGCTTCGGCAAGGTCGACTTCCAGTTCTCCAACATGGACAGAACTCCCCTCATGGGCTCGCCCTTGAAATTCAAAAAGCGCGGCCAGTCGGGCATCGAAATCTCAGAGCTCTTCGAAAACGTAGCCGCCCATGCCGACGATCTCGCGGTCATCCGCTCCTGCCATCACGATGGCTTCACCCACGTCACCGGCCAAACCTGGCTCAACACAGGCTGGGGCCGGGTTGGCCGTCCCAGCGTTGGCTCGTGGGTCGTCTACGGTCTCGGCAACGAAAGCGAAAACCTCCCCGCCTACGTCGTGATGCTCGATGGCGGCATCAAGGCCGGCTCACCCGCCTACGGCTCCGGCTTCCTTCCCGCTTCCTATCAAGGCACCGTGTTGCGCAGCGAAGGCCCGCCCATCCTCAATATCCGCAGGCCAGAAGGCATGTCCGACAACGAGCAACGCAAGATGCTTGACCTTCTTAAGGGCATGAACGAAAACCATCGCGAAGCCCGCAACGACGATTCCGAATTGGCCGCCCGCATGGCATCGTACGAACTCGCCTTCAAGATGCAAATGTCCGTGCCAGACGTCACAGACCTCTCCAAGGAAAGCGATGTCACCCGCAAAATGTACGGCATCGACGATCCCATGTCGGCCGAATTCGGCACACAATGCCTGATGGCCCGTCGCCTAGTCGAAAAAGGAGTCCGCTTCGTCCAGCTCTACTCGGGTGGCAAAAAGGGAGCAGAAGTCGGTTGGGATGGCCACAACGAATGCGATCAGAACCACCGCTTCATGGCCAGGAAAGTCGACAAGCCCATTGCCGGCCTGCTGGCCGATCTCAAATCCCGCGGCTTGCTAGACAGCACCGTCGTCCTGTGGGGCGGAGACTTTGGCCGCACCCCGTTCACCGATGGCGCAGAAGGCGGCGGTGGCAATCGCAACGGTCGCGATCACAACCCCTACGGCTTCACCGTCTGGATGGCCGGCGGCGGCATCAAGGGCGGCAAAGTAATCGGCGCAACCGACGAAATTGGCCTCAAGGCCGTCGAAGACAAAGTCACCATGCATGACCTCCATGCCTCCATGCTCGGCCTCCTTGGCATGGATCACAAGCGCCTCACTTACTTCTTCCAGGGCCGCGAATTCCGTCTCACCGACGTTGGGGGAGAGAACAATCTGGTAAAACGATTGACAGATGTTTAAGTCGACAAGGCGCTCCCTCTTCTCACTCCTCGCTGCCGGCGTTGCTGCCGGGCAAGGCGTGGTGTCAAGAGTGGCCCGGCCCCTGCAGCGCGGCAAGCCCTCAGGCCTCCCCTTCAATGCAAAGTTTATCGACGTAGCAAAGCAAGCCGGCCTGCTCGAACCCTGCACCTATGGCGGCCGCGCAGCCAAGCAATACCTGCTCGAAACCATCGGCTGTGGCGTCGCCTTCATCGATTACGACAACGACGGTTGGCTCGACATCTTCCTCCTCAACGGCACCACCCTTGAGGGGTCCACCGCCACCAACCGCCTCTACAAAAACAACCGCGACGGCACCTTCAGCGATGTCACCGAAGCCGCTGGCCTCAAGAAAACAGGCTGGGCCTCAGCCGTCTGCGCAGGCGATTACAACAACGATGGCTGGGACGATCTCTTTGTCACCTACTGGGGCCAAAACGTCCTCTATCGCAACAACGGCCCCAACTCGAAAGGCGTCGTCACCTTCACCGACGTCACCGCCGAAGCTGGCCTCCTCGACAAAGCCCGCCGCTGGGGTGCCGGCTGCACCTTCATCGATTACGATCGCGACGGCCACCTCGATCTCTTCGTCTCCAACTACGTCGACTTCGACCCCAACAAAGTCCCCAAGCCCGGCCAGAACTCCTACTGCAACTGGAAAGGCATCCCCGTCAATTGCGGCCCCCGCGGCTTGCCCTCCGGCTATCACTCGCTCTATCGCAACAACGGCGATGGCACCTTCAGCGATGTAAGCCAAAAGTCAGGCATTGCCAAAGCCCGAGGCAGCTACGGCATGACAGCCGTCGCCGCAGACTTCGATAACGACGGTTGGCCCGACATCTATGTAGCCTGCGATTCCACCTCCAGCTTCCTCTTCCGTAACAAACACGATGGCACCTTCGAAGAAGTGGGCCTCGAGCGCGGCGTCGCCCTCAACGAAGACGGCATGGAGCAAGCCGGCATGGGCCTCGGCATTGGAGACTTCGATCTCGACGGCAATCTCGACATTCTAAAAACGCACTTCGCCGACGATTCCAACGTCCTCTATCGCAACGACGGCAAAGGCATGTTTGAAGACGTCACCGCCCGCAGCGGCCTCGCTGTCGAAACCCGCTACATCAACTGGGGCGCGGGCATCGTAGACCTCGACAACGACGGCCTCCCAGACCTCTTCTACGTCACCGGCAACGTCTACCCCGAACTCGAAGCCAAGCTCCCCGCCTATCCCTTCGCCACTCCGCGCGTGCTCTTCCGCAATCTCGGCGGCGGCAAATTCGAAGAGCTCTTTGACCTCGCCGGCCCCGCAATTTCCGAAGCCCATTCCAGCCGTGGCTGCGCCTTCGGAGACTTCGACAACGATGGCGATCTCGACATCCTCATCCTCAACCTGCATGAGCCACCTTCGCTACTGCGCAACGATCTCGCCGGTAACGCCCACTGGCTCAAGGTCAAGCTCGAAGGCGTAAAGTCCAACCGCAGCGCCATCGGCGGCAGAGTCACCGCCTACTACGGCGGCAAGAAGCAGGCCCAGGAAGTCTTAAGCCAATCCAGCTTCTCCTCCGTCACCGACTTCCGCCTCCACTTCGGCATAGGCACCGCCACCGAAGCTGCTCTCGACATTCGCTGGCCCAATGGCACCATCGAAAAGCTCCGCAAGGTTGCCTGCGATCAACTGGTAACGATTCGCGAAGGGGCCGGAATCATCAAAGCGACCCCCTTTGCGAGGAAGAAATAGCGTGCGAGCCTTAGCGCTTCTTCTTTACGTAGGAATTGCCTCAGCCCAGGATTACGTCGGCTCAAAGGCCTGCTCTACTTGCCACAAACAAATCCATGAGCACTGGATTCATTCGTCGATGGGCCGTTCGATGAGCCCCGCCTCAGAGCACCTCTCAAAGCTCACCGGCGAGCTCACCGTACACAGTGAAAAGCTCCAGCGCGACTTCGCCGTCTTTGCCGCCAACGGTCAATTGAAGCAGCGCGAATCCAGCCCCAGCTTCCGCAACGAGCATCCCCTAGCCTGGGCCATCGGCTCCGGCGGCAATGGCTTGAGTTTTATCGTCCAGCGTGGAGAGCACCTCTTCCAGGCCCCGCTCTCGTTCTACTCGCGCGTAGGCCGTTGGGATCTCTCCCCCGGCTATGAATTCGCCGACTACGGCTTCAATCGCACCATCGCCGCCGGTTGCATCAACTGCCACAGCGGCCGCCCCCAACCAGTTCCCGGAACCAACGGTCAGTACCAGAAGCAACCCTTTGCCGAACTGGCGATCGGCTGCGAAAACTGCCACGGCCCCGGCCGCAAACACATCGCCCTGCGAGGTGCCAAAACCGCAATCGTAAACCCGGCCAAGCTACCCCGCGAGCGAGCCGACGAAATCTGCATGAATTGCCATCAGGCCGGCGACACCCGTATCCTGCAGCCCGGCAAAACCGAAGCCGACTACCGGCCCGGCATGGTCCTAAACGACGTAGTCGCCATCTTCAAACTCCCCCGCTCTAAAGACACAGACCTGCTCGAACACCACGAATCCATGCACATGAGCAAGTGTTACCAGAAGAGCACCACCATGTCCTGTCTCACCTGCCACAGCCCGCACGCAGCCAAGATCGACTACAACGCAAAGTGCCTCAGTTGCCATACCGATCACCCCGCTGGCGGCGGCCCCGATTGCGTCAATTGCCACATGCCCAAACGCGACGTAAAGGTAATCGCCCATTCCGCACTCACCAACCACCGCATCGTCCGCAAGCCAGATCAACCGCTCCCACCCTCAAGCAATCCAGGCTCAGATCTCATACACGTCAACCGCGCCGGCAAATCAGAATTACCCCTGCTCACCCGCCTGCAGGCCTACGGCCAAATGGCAGACCGCGAGCCAACCTACTACGAAAAGTTCCAGGCACTCCTCGATGAGGCCTCACAAAAAGAAGCCCGCAATCCTCTCGTATTAGCCTCACTCGGCCGCCGTGCCTTGCGCGCCAATCGCTTTGCCGAAGCCATCACTCACCTCCAGGCCGCACGCGAAAATGGCTCAATCTCCTCCACCACATTTGAAGATCTCGGCGAAGCCCTCAGCCGCGCAGGCCGCCTCGAAGAATCCGCTCAAGTCCTGCAGCAGGGCATCCAGGCCGCCCCCTACACAGCCGTGCTCTACAAATCCCTCGCCCTCCGCTTCATCCAGCTCAAGCGCTTCGAAGAAGCAAAGCAAACCCTCACAAAGTATGTAGACCTCTTCCCCGAAGACGATTTCATCCGCAAACTCCTCGCTCAGGTATCAGGGGCGCGCTGATCCCTGCAACGCCTCACGGGCAAGCAAGCTCTGCGGAAAAACTCGCAACAACCGCTTCAACACCTGCTCCCGCCCCGCCGCTGTCGCCTGGCATTCCGCAAGAAAAAAGTAAGCACTCTCCCGCCCCGGGTCGAGCGCAATCGATCTTTCCAGGCTCGCCATAGCACCCGGCAGATTCGCATCCGCCCGCCTTACCAGCGCCAGCTTCTCATGCAGCGCAGCATCGCCCGGCCGCGCTTGCACAGCCGCCTCCAGCAGCTTCACCGCATCTTTCTTCTGATCCTTGAGAAACAACACCATCCCCAACCCCGAGAGCACATCAGCATCCCTGGGCCATCGTGAAAACACAGCCGCCAGCCTCCGGTACCCATCGTTGATCAACTCCGGCACCCCATCCCGCTCCCCCACCTGAATCGAAGCCAGTCCCAGATTCCGTTCCCTCAGTGCAGCGTCCCCCACCTCGCGCCAAAGCCGCAACCGCGCTTGTATCTTTGCGGGCACCTTAGCCGCCTCTCTCTGAATCCGGTGATCGGTAAACGCCGTATGCCCGCCATCCACCGCATCGCGCTTCGGCATATGACATCCCACACACTCCTTGCGGTCCCCATGCGCCGCACTCGCGTGACAACTGCGGCACGTCGCATCCACATCAATCTTCTCCCCATGCGGCTGATGACAAGAGCCACACCAAAGCTTGCCCGCGCTCTGCCTCGCACACTCACTCAGCGCCAACTGCTCCACATGGCTCACCACCCGCAAGTCTTCGCGAGGCCGGTCATACACAGCAACAGACTCTCCGCCCGCATAACCAATGCGAGCCTCACCCGTAAGATGACATCGCTCACACACTGCATCACGCGCCTCCACTCCAAGCCGCACCGGGTTCTGTATATTCCCGCGACCCGGCTTCAGCAAATGCGCTTGTGACGGCCCGTGGCACTGCTCGCAACTGATCGGCTCCAGCTTCTCCATCGATCCGCTCGAATGGCAAGCAAGGCATTCCCCACTCACCCGCCGGTTGAAGTCCGGATGCGTCATCGCCTCATACCCGGGCGCAACATCCCACAAATCCATCCGCTTGTACTTCGCCACCGGCGATTGAAACAGCCACTCCCCCACCCGAACCAGAAACCCCTCCGCATGGCTACCCGATCCAATGCGATACGCCACCGGATATTCAGCGCTCAGCCCACCCCGTTCAATCCGCTGCACCCGACCCTCAACTCCAAAACTGGTCTTCGACTTCGCATGACTAAACTCCGCCTTGGGCACAACCGTCGCCGGCCCAATCGCATTCCCCATCGGGCTGCGATAGTAAGCTTCAGTCTGCTTCGGATGGCAAGGCAAACACACTGATGCAGCCCAAACAGAAGGCACGGCGATAAAGATCAGTACTCCCCAAATCATGCTGAATGCTGATCATATCCTTAGTACCTCAATGCGTGCTAATCCCAACATGATGGATCCCCGCCCCTCTCGCCACATCAATCACCCGTGCCACATCCTCAAAGTCCAGCCCGCCATCCCCCTTCACAAACACCACCCGCAATGCCCGCGTCTTAAAGATCTCAAACAGCCGCCCGCCCAGATCCTCCATTCGCACACTCTCCCGGTTGATCAACAACGTCTGATCCGGCCCCACACTCACCACCACCGCCGCATCATCCTCCGGCTGCTCGGCAACCGCATCCTGAGGCACCCGCGCCTCCAGCCCCAGCGGCTTCTCCGGCGTGATCACCATAAAGATAATCAACAGCACTAACAACACATCAATAAGTGGAGTCATATTGATCTCGCCCGGTCCTTTGGTCATTGCCATAACCACTTAGACCAGCCAAACCCCAATAAGTTCCCGCTAGCCCTTCAGAAACCGCACCAGCGCTGCCGTAAACTGATCCGTCGTAGCCGTCCCGCCCACATCCGGCGTCAAACTATCCCCCTCCCGATACACATACTCAATCGCCTGCTGCAGCCGCTTGGCTGCCTCCATCTCCTTCAAATGCTCCAGCATCATCACACTACTCCGCAACAACGCCGTCGGGTTCGCCTTCCCCTGTCCCGCAATATCCGGCGCACTCCCGTGCACGCTCTCAAACACCGCATGGTTATCCCCCAGATTCGCCCCCGCCGCCACACCCAGTCCACCCACCAGCCCCGCCGCGAGGTCACTCAAAATATCCCCATACAAATTCGGCATCAGCAAGATATCAAACTGCTCGGGCCTCGTCACCAACTGCATCGACGCATTATCCACAATCAGCTCGTTATAAATCAGATGCGGATAATCAGCCGCAATCTCCCGGCAACACCGCAGAAACAACCCATCCGCCAGCTTCATGATATTCGCCTTATGAATCGCCGTCACCCGCTTGCGCAAATGCCGAGACCCAAACCGGAACGCCGCCCGCGCAATCCGCGTCGATGCCGTCCGCGTAATCACCTTGATCGAAGTAATCACATCCGGCACCACCTCATGCTCCAACCCCGAATACAAATCCTCGGTATTCTCGCGAAAAATCACCATATCGAGCGCCACATCATCAAACCGCGTATGCAGCCCCGGCAAGCTCTTCACCGGCCGCACATTCGCATACAAATCGAGCTTCTTCCGCAGCGCCACATTCACACTCTGAAACCCACCCGCCACCGGCGTCGTCACCGGCCCCTTCAGCCCCACCTTCGTCTCCTCAATCGACGCCACCACATCCGCCGGTAGCGATTCCCCCGTCGCGCGAATCCTGTCCCCCGACAGCTCCACCCGCTCCCATTCGATCTCCACCCCCGTCGCCGCAATCACCCGCTCAGCCGCCAGCGCCACTTCCGGGCCAATTCCATCACCAGCAATTAACGTAACCAGATGTGCCATACCTCAACAGTGACAGATACTGAAAGAGAATGGCTACAATTAAGCGCGCTC
>CANGVB010000102.1 GCA_947456995.1 Bryobacteraceae bacterium
GCTTTGACGAGAGCTACCATCACCTCTATCTTTGGAGTCGCGAGAAGCAGGAGATTGCGGGGGCCTACCGGTTAGGGCTTGTCGATGAGTTGGTGAAGCGGAGTGGGGTTAAGGGCCTTTATACGCATACGCTGTTTGATTTTGGTGCGGCGTTCTTGCGCCGGATGGGGCCGTCGATTGAGCTGGGCCGCAGCTTTATTCACCCCGCCTACCAGAAGAGCTATCAGCCGTTGTTGATGCTCTGGAAGGGGATTGGGAGCTTTGTGCTGGAGCAAGCGCCGGCGCATGTGTTGTTTGGACCGGTGAGTGTGAGCGCTGATTATGCGAGGGCGTCGCGGGAGTTGATGGCCAGTGTGCTGAGCCAGCAGAATGGGAATCTCGAGCTCTCCAGCATGGTGAATGCGCGGCGGCCTTTGCGCCCCGCGTGGGATTCACTGAAGCCGAGCGCTTGTGATCTGGACGAGCTTGGGGATCTGATTGCGGATCTCGAAGCCGATGGGAAGTCTATCCCGGTGCTGTTGCGGCAGTACCTGAAGATGGGTGGGCAGTTGCTTGCCTTTAACGTGGACCCGAAGTTCGGCAATTGCCTCGATGGCTTGATCGTGGTGGATCTGGTGCGCACCGATAAGCGATTGCTTGAGCGCTATATGGGTGCAAGTGGAGCTGCGAAATTCTTAGACCAGAATCGTGAAGGCGGTGTCCGGTTGGGGACTGCGCTCGACGCGGCGGTACAAGGTGTCTCGCTCAACCGGTTCCCGGCCGGCCTCGCGAATTAGGCGGACGAGTTCTTCGCGGCGGAGGCTTTGGCTGGTGGTTGCGCCAGCGTCGTGATAGATCTTCTCTTCAACGACTGTGCCGTCGAGATCGTCTGAGCCGAAACGCTGGGCGAGTTGGGCCATGCGGGGAGTCATCATGATCCAGTAGGCCTTGATGTGCGGGATGTTGTCGAGCATCAGGCGTGAGATGGCGATGTTCTTGATGTCGTCAAAGCCGCTGGTTACCGGGACGTGGTGGAGCGGGGTGTTGGCGGGGTGGAAGGCGAGCGGGATGAAGGTCTGGAAGCCTTTTGTGTCGTCCTGGAGGGTGCGCAGACGGACCAGATGATCGACGCGGTCTTCTTCTGATTCGATGTGGCCGTAGAGCATGGTGCAGTTGGAGTGCAGGCCGAGATTGTGGGCTTCACGTGCGGTTTCGATCCAGACGTTGCCATCGATCTTGTGGTCGCAGATGATGCGGCGGACGGGTTCGGCGAAGATCTCGGCACCGCCGCCGGGCAGGGAATCCATGCCGGCCGCTTTCAGTTTTTCGAGCACCTGACGGATAGTGAGCTTGGTGCGAGTGGCGAAGTAGCCGATCTCGACCATCGTGAAGGCTTTGAGATGGACGGTGGGGAAGCGCTGTTTCAAGCCACGGAGGAGTTCGCAATACCAGTCGAGGTTGAGCGTGGGGTGGAGGCCACCGACGATGTGGAATTCTGTGACCGCCTCAGACCAGCCCTTGCCGGCGACTTCCCAGGCTTGCTCGTGCGACATGGTGTAGCCATCGGGGTCGCGGACTTGTTTGCCGAAAGCGCAGAGTTTGCACTGAGCTACGCAGACGTCAGTGGGGTTGATGTGGCGGTTGACGTTGTAGTAGGTGTCGTTGCCGTTGATTCTTTCGCGGACGATGTTGGCCATATGGCCGATGCCGAGGATGTCCGGGGAGCGGTACATAGTAACGCCGTCTTCAAAAGAGAGGCGTTCGCCGTCAAGGACTTTTTGGTGGATCGACGCGAGACGCGTATCGTCAAACATTTCTGTAAACCTCGATTGCCATGCTGGCAAAGTATGTCATCCCGATGAAGCCGTTAACGGTGAAGAAGGCCATGTCGACTTTGGACAGGTCGTTGGCTTTGACGAGTGAGTGCTCGTAGATAAGCAAGGCGGCCACTGGAAGCACGGGCCAGGGCGAGAGGCTCAGGGATTGTGAGAGTGCTGTAAGAGAAATCAGGGTGAAGACGTGGAAGAGGCGGCTCAGGTTGAGCGCAGTTGGGATGCCGAGGCGGGCCGGGATGCTGAAAAGGCCCTCGCGCCGGTCGAAGTCGGTGTCCTGGCAGGCGTAGATGATGTCGAAGCCGGCAGTCCAGAGCATGACGGCGAGGCTGAGAAAGCCAATTGGGTAGTTCAGAGTACCGGTGACGGCGATCCACGCGGCGCTGGGGGCGATGCCGAGGCTTAGGCCGAGGACGAGGTGCGCAAACGCGGTGAAGCGCTTGGTGTAGCTGTAGAAGAGAACTATGGCGAGTGCGAGCGGGCTGAGCATCAGGCAGAGCGGATTGAGCAGGGCACTGGCGAGAAAGAAGAGGGCACTTGAGGCGATGAGGAAGCCCCAGGCGAAACGTTGGCTGAGCTGGCCGCTGGGGATGTGACGCATGGCGGTGCGCGGGTTTTTAGCGTCGATCTTTGCGTCGAGGATGCGATTGAAGGTCATGGCGGCACTGCGGGCGCCGATCATCGCAAGGACGATATAGAGGAATTTCAGGGCCGGGGTTTCGACGTTGAAGTTGAGGCTGCGCCAGGCCAGGAGGGCCCCGGTGAGGGCAAATGGCATGGCAAAGATCGAGTGTTCAAACTTGATCATGTCGAGGGTACGGCGGAGCCGTTCGACAAAACCGAGGGGAACCGAAACTGTTTCTGTTTGCGCCATGCGAAGAATCAACTACCATTTTAATGGATGCGATTCTTTGTTCTCTGTTGCACGATTATGGTGTTGATGATGTCCTGCTCAAAAAATGACGAGGCGGACCGGTTTGGCTTGCGGGCGGTAACGATGCCCAACGGCAAGATGGTCTACGCCGAGATGGCCATTGAATACACGGAAATGCTGCGTGGCTTGATGTTTCGCGAAAGTATCGCGAGTGACCGTGGGATGTTGTTTTTGCACAACAAGATGGGCAAATATCCTTACTGGATGTTTCAGGTGAAGATGCCGCTCGACATTATTTGGCTGGATCAGAGCAAGACTGTTGTTGAGGTACTGGCGAATGTGCCGCCTTGCCCGTCAGCGAAGTCGAGCGAGTGCCCGACACACGGGGGCGTGCAGCAGTCGCAGTTTGTGCTGGAATTGGCGGCTGGCATGGCAGAGAAGTATGGTGTCGTTGTAGGGTCCAAGATAGACTTTTAAGTATATGAACCAAGAACAGATTCGGGATTTGTTTGAGCAGGTGCGTACGGGTGGCTTGAGCCCCGATGCGGCTACTGAAAAATTAAAGCACTTGCCGTTTGAAGATATCGACTTTGCCAAAGTAGATCATCATCGGGCACTGCGGCACGGGATGCCGGAAGTGATTTTCGGGCAGGGGAAAACGCCCGAGCAGATTGCCGCGATTGCAGAGCGGCTAGCTTCGCGTGGACAAAACGTGCTGGCAACGCGAGTGGATGCCGTTTCGGCGAAGGCCATTCAGGAAGTGCTGCCCGAAGCTGTTTATCATCCGCTGAGCCGATTGCTGATTCTCAAGCGTGAAGTGGAGATGTTGGGCAAGGGCAAGATCCTGGTGATGTGTGCCGGCACTGCCGATTTGCCTGTTGCTGAAGAGGCTCGGCTGGTGGCCGAACTGATGGGAAATGAAGTGGATGCGGTGTCGGACGTGGGAGTGGCAGGAATTCATCGTCTGCTGGCGCAACGCGAAAAGCTATGGGCCGCAAGGGTGATTATCTGTTGCGCCGGGATGGAAGCCGCTTTGCCGAGTGCTGTTGGTGGGCTGGTGGGTTGCCCTGTAATTGGTGTGCCGACCAGTGTTGGATATGGCGCGCATTTTAATGGACTTGCTTCATTGCTATCCATGTTGAACTCCTGCGCGTCTAATGTAACGACGGTAAATATCGATAACGGTTTTGGCGCGGCTTATGTGGCAACGCTGATCAACCGGATTTAAGGGCTTTCAGGTTCATGATGCGATTCAGTCTTGTTTTGATGGTTGTGACGGCCGGTATGGCGCAGCAGGCAGCGAAGCCTCCTGCGCTTGTGCCAATCGAAAAACTCAACATTCCGAAGTCTGAGGAGAGTGCCAAGGATGCGGATCAGCCACAGGCTGGCAGTCTGAACGGCAACGCTCTTTTTGGCTTCAAAGATACTGAGGGTCGAATTGCACCCGCGATTGCAGCGCTGGCTAAAAACCCGAATGACCCGAATGTGTATATTACCGCCGGGCGTATGCAGGATTCCCTGCTGCGGTTCAACGAATCGATCGGTGTGTACTCGGATGCGATAGAGAAGTTTCCAGCGGACTACCGGTTCTTGCGATATCGAGGGCACCGGTATTTGTCGGTTCGCAAATTTCGCGAAGGAGTGGCAGATCTGGAAAAGGCTGTGAAGATGGTGCCCAATTCCTTTGACGCTTCTTATTACCTTGGATTGGCCTACTACTTTAGTGGCGACCACGCCAAGGCCGCGGCAGCGTTTGGCCGGTGTGAGGATCAGATCAAGAAGCCGCTTGCGGTGAAGAAGGATCTGCTTGGGGGCAGGAGCTGTGAGGCGATGAAGGAAGACGTGAACTCGCTGGTTCCCTTGCAGTACTGGCGGTTTTTGGCGTTGCGTCGCAGCGGAGATATGGCTGGCGCCAAGAAGTACCTGGACGAAGAGGTGAGCGCCAAGCTTACTATTACCAGCTCGGTTCCGTTCTATGACTCGATGCTCTTTTTCAAGGGGGTGAAGGAAGTGAACGAGATGATGGCTGGCGCGAACGAAGGCACACGTGACTTTTTGCTGCGATCGAGCGGTGTGGCTACTTATTTGTTTACTGAAGGGGAGCGGGCGAAGGCCTGCGGGATCTGGGCGCGGAATGCGATGGACCAGAACTGGGACCATTTGGGCGTGCTCAATTCCGAGAGTGAATACTGGCAGAATAGCCGTGCGGCATGTTCGCTTTACGGGGCGGCACCTAAGCCACAGTAGCTTTGATTGATTCGGGGTGCTAGTGTCGCTCTAGCAGTAGATGAATCCAAGCTTTCTTTTTCTAATTTTGTTTGCACAGGCTCCGGTTAGCGAGCAAAGTGTACTCGGTGGGGCTTGTCTTGCTGAGGCCAAAATGGGCCTGAAGGAAGTTCAGGCATTCAACGATTTGGCCGCACAATATCGAGAGGCGAGGAAGGCCGGGCGCCTGGCGGAGGCTTTGGAGGCTGCACGGAAGATTGTGCGCAGCCGCTGTTCTCATGAGCACTGGCGTTTTCAACTTGTGGATTTGCTTTCGGAGCTGAAACGACCTGAAGAGGCGTTGGCTCTAGTTGAGGCTGCTTATGACCGCGGCAGCAATTCCATTGAGGAGCGGCTGGCTGATCTGAAGACGCCAATCGATTCAGCGGCGTTCAAGAAATCGAGATTCGCAGCCAAGCTCGAGGCAGAGCGTCAGGCGGCATTTAAGCGCAAGACCGAAGCGAAGCTGAAGCTGGCTTCGATGGCTGGGCCTTCAAAGCAGTATGTGGCAAAGCGGGCTTGCCCTTTTGAGTGTTGCCGTTATGGCCAGTGGGCAGCGAACGAGGGTGTTGTGCTTTATGACCGGCCCGGTGGGAGCGCAGAGGTGGGACGTGTCGCTAAGGGTGAAAAGGTTGTGGCTGTAACTGGCGAGGTGCATCTCGAGCCGATTCCGGTTTTGGTGCGGTATGCGACTCCTTACGGTTTCAGCGCGCCGGTTGGTTCGATTGTCTTTCTTTTGGATCGCAAGGGTGAAGGCTATGGAAACGTTTGGGTAAACGGGAAGATCATTAACGCCGAACAGATGCATGTACGGAATGTGTGCCGGGCGGTTGGGAGCGAGTGCTGGGGTGAGTTTGTGGTGGCCGAAGACGAGAAGAAGATGCAGGAAGAATCGGAGTGGTGGGTTTTGATTCGTACTCGCAGCGGCAAAGTGGGATGGACGAAGGAAGCGAGAAAGTTTAACGGGTTCGCTGGTTGCGGGTAGGATACGGTAATGAAGACTTCGATTGTCAGCCAGGCGGATCGCCATGGCGTGATTGCCGTGCCGCCGCTTTGCCGACGAATAGATGGATCGCTGGATTGGGATGAGAGTGCGAAGATTGTTGCTCATCTGAAGGCTGGTGGAGTGACTCGCCTGATGTACGGCGGGAATGCGTTTTTGTATCACATCACGCTGGCTGAGTATGCAGAGTTGCTGAGCTGGTTGAGTGGGTTGGACGATGGGTTCTGGTGTATCCCGAGTGCAGGGCCGTCGTTTGGGCGATTGATGGATCAGGCGGATTTGCTCAGAAAGTATCGCTTTCCCTGCGTGATGGCATTGCCTTGTGCGGACCCGCGGGATGCCCGTGGAATTGAGGATGGCTTGCGGCGTTTCTCTGCTGCGGCTGGGATGCCTCTGATTGTTTACCTCAAGGAAGAGCAGAATTTTGGTGGGGATTTGATGGAGGGGCTGGATGCCGTCGCGCGACTGGTGAGTGATGGGGTTTGCGTGGGAATCAAGTATGCAGTGGTGAGGGCGGATCCATCGAAGGATGTGTATCTTGATGAGTTGTTGAAGCGAGTGGATCGCAGCTTTGTGATTAGCGGAATTGGGGAGCGGCCGGCGATTGTGCATCTGGAGCAGTTTCGATTGGCAGGCTTTACGTCGGGGTCGGTTTGTGTGGCACCGGCCAAAACACAGGCGATCTTTGAGTGTCTGGACCGGGGAGACTCTGCCAGTGCAGCCTCGCTGCGGGAGCTGTTTTTGCCTCATGAGGATTTGCGCGATGCCTTGGGGCCAGCGCGGGTTTTGCATGCATCGATGGAGTTGGCCGGGATCGCCGTTTCAGGGGCAATCCCGCCATTTGTGAGTGCATTGTCTGTTGAACAGAAGGCGAGGTTAGCGCCAGTGGCCCAGGCTCTTCTGGCTAGTCAGGCTTGATATTCGCGCAAGAGAGTTTGAAGGTGCCGGAGTTCAGGCCGCTTGCGAGCAAAAAGATCAAAGAGGAACCAGCCGATTCCACTGACGAGGATGACGGCCGCCATGGTGGCGGCCGAGGAAGCCTCGTGCGGGCGCATCTTGCCGTTTAGCTGTAACTGCTCGATGGCAATGGTTAGCAACGGGATCAAGGAGAGGAAGAGGCCCAGCAGGATTTGAGTCTCCCGGTAGCGGCTTCGGGCCCGATCCAGTAAGGTTTCGAGGGTGACTCGAGTGGAGTGATGTGCCGCTGGCGGGACGGCTTGCATTCTTCTTTTGTAGTGAGTTGCCATGGCGATGGCGGCGATCCATGTGGCGGCGAGCATCAGGTGGGCGTACCAGGCTTCGATGCCTTCGCCTTTCGCTTTAAGAAGTTGCCAGGCCGAGAATCCAGTGGTGGCTGCTGTCATGCCGATTACGTAAACACTCATGCCGCGAGCCACAGTGCGCTGACGATTGAGCGACTGAATTGCTCGATCGATGAAGATGCGCTTGCTATCGGAGTTCGGGGTGTTTTCTGGTGAGTTCCAGAGAGTTTTCAGTTCAGCGAGATCCATGATTTGCCTCTTTCATTTGTTCCATCAGTTTGGTGCGGGCCCGCAGCAGCCGTACGCCCACCAGGCTTTCGGAGATGCCGTGAATCGCGGCCATCTCGCGGTAGCTGACCTCGTCGAGCGAGAGCAGGAGCAAGGAGCGGTCGAGTGGTGGAAAGGTCTGGATCACCTCATAGAGCTGATCCAGTTTTGGGTTAGTGCGGCTTGGAGTGGGTAGATTTACCGGCGGCGTCGATTGGTTTTGTCTGCGCCGCCAGGTCATGGCAGTGTTGTGAGAAACACGGTAAATGAAGGTGGTGGGTTGTGCTTCGCCCCGAAAAGCCGGAATCGACTTCCAGACGGCGAGCAGAACTTCCTGCATCAGATCATTTCTATCGTCTCCTCGAGCGAAGGCGTTGACTGCATGATGCAGGATGGCCATGTGGGCGTTGGCCCACGATTCAAAAACCGCGTTCTGTTCTTCTTTTGTCACTGTCTAAACCGTTAGTAACGGCTCGACCCCGGATTCTTACACGCAGGCGAAAATTAGAGTTTTGTGTTGCCACCCGGGCGGGTGAGATCGAAACGATGACGAGTGTCGCAGTAGCTTGTGCCACCCATGCGGCCGACAGCGTTTAGCATGGCGGGGTCTACTTTGAAGTTGTCTACCAGGCCTTCGGCAAAGTGGAAGCAGAGGACGTCTCCGAGGACAAGGATACCGCTGGTGGGGCGGTCTCCTAACGGGATGATCTGACGGACGCGGCATTCCATTTTGGCGAGCGCTTCTTTTACCATCGGTGCCTCGATCATCGTCGCTGGCTCTACGCTGACTCCGGCGAGCGCGAACTCGTCGACCTCCGGCGGGACGTCGGCAGCGGATTGATTCATCGCCTCGGCCAGATGTTCACTGACGATGTTGACGACGAAGACACCGCTCGATTCGAGGTTGCGGAAGGTGTCTTTTTTGTTGTCGCCTGCAGGCTTGCGTGAGGGAGCGAAGCAGACGACGGGTGGGTCTCCGGAGATGGCGTTGAAGAAGCTGTAGGGAGCGAGATTGTTGGTGCCGTCCTCGCTGACGGTTGAGACCCAGGCGATGGGTCTGGGTACGACCATGCCGATCATGAGCTTGTAGAGGTCTTTGGGGCTGGTGTCTTCCGATTTGATGATCATTGTGGTGCAGTCTTCAGGCTAACGCTAGATTGGAAGGAGTGAACTATTTAGGGCATTTGCTGGTGCTGCCGGATGCAGGCTTGATCACGCTCGGGAATCTGCTGGGAGATTTCTTCAAGGGGCGGGTGGAGGGGATTGAGCCGATGGACTTGCGTCTTGGTGTGACTTTGCACCGGGAGATTGATCGGTTTACCGATAGTCATCCGGTGGTGATGCGGAGTGTGGCGCGGCTGGGGCCGGAGCGGCGGCGCTTGGGTGGGGTGCTGGTGGATGTTTTCTATGATCACTTTCTCGCGCAGGGTGTGGATGTGGAGCAGTTGCGGGGCGGACTGATGGAGCATGTCGGAGGACTGCCGCCGGATTTGCAGGCGCTGCCGGACCGGATGATTACCGGGCGCTGGCTGGGCAGCTATGCGACGGTTGAAGGAATTGGCA
>CANGVB010000103.1 GCA_947456995.1 Bryobacteraceae bacterium
CAGACTTCTCCTCGATCTGTTTCGGTTTGAATCGTCCTTCCTTCGAAAGGATCTCCGCAAACATCGCCCGGCTCTGCTCCAGGCTCTTTTGCACCCGCGTCTGCACTTCCGGGTCCGACGTCGAAAGCTCCGCCCCAAGCGTCAACATATAGCAACCCGACGCCTCTGGCCTGGCAATCTTCTCGAAAAGCTCACGAAGCGTCTTCTTCGCTCCGCATTGACGACCGCAGATTTCCTCACGCAGTTGCTGCCCCTGATCACAGGCCGAATCAAGTGTCGCCATCAGCAATCCATGTTTGTCACCAAACGTGTTGTAAAGGCTTGCCCGTGAGATCCCCAGCGCCTGTGTCAGGTCGTCAATGCTGGCAGCCTCATAGCCAGCACGGTGAAAGACCGCCTTGGCGGCTTCCACTGCCTGGCAGCGATCGAATTCGAGAGGTCGGGCCATATCTATTAGATACACTCTAGCTATGAAACGGTTCCTAATGGCGCTGGCCATCGGAGTTCTTGCTTTTTCGCAAACACGAAAAATCACCGACGCCGAAGACCTCGCGCAACTACTCAAGAGCGAGAAGAACATGTTCTTCCTCGACGTTCGTGAGCCCAAAGAAATCGAAGAACTCGGTTCTCTTAAAGGCTATGTAAACATCCCGCTCGGTGAACTCGAAAAGCGCATCGGCGAAGTCCCCAAAGACAAAGCCATCGTCACCGCTTGAAATGGCGGAGGCCGAGCCGCGCGTGCCGCGGACATGCTCACCAAGGCTGGCTACAAAGTAGTCGCCTCTTGCGGTCTGAAAGACTGGAAAGAAAAGAAGAAAGATCTTGTGGGGGTGAAGCCTAAACCATAAGCTTTACAGCACCGGATAGTCGGTGTAACCCTGCGGGCCCGGCGAATAAAAAGTCGCCGGGTCCGCTTTCTGTAGCGGTGAATCCAGCTCGAGTCGCGTCACTAAATCCGGATTGGCAATAAAAGGTGTCCCAAATACAATCCCATCGGCGCGCCCTTCCACCAGTGTCTTTTCTGCCTCTTCACGCAAGAACCCACCACCCACCAACAGCTTGCCTGTGTAAGCCTTGCGCAAAGCCGCTTCCGCTCCAATCCCGGTTCGCATCACATGCAGATAGGCCAACCCCAACGGCGAAATCGCCTGCGCTAGAGCTTCATAAGCCGGAATGCAATCCTGGTCATCCAGGCCGTTAAACTTCATCCCCGGGCTCACCTTGATCCCAATCTTCCCGGCCGCCCCCGCCGCCGCAATCATCGCCTGCAGTGTCTCGATCACAAAGCGATTCCGGTTCTCGATCGAACCGCCATAGATATCCGTGCGTTGATTCGCCCCCGGGCTCAAAAACTGATTGGGCAGATAACCAGACGCCGCATGCAATTCCACTCCATCAAACCCAGCCCGAAGCGCCCGCTCGGTGGCCTCGCCAAACTCTGCAATCACTGACGAAATTTCCGCTAGCTCCAGCGCCCTCGGCATATCATTCGGCTGCATCCCCTGCGTATCTGTCCACATCATGCCTTCCGCCCGAATGGCCGATGGCGCAATTGGCGCCTCAGCGATATTGCGGTTCGCCGAATGAGCAATCCTTCCCACGTGCATCAACTGGATAAAGATCTTGCCACCCTTGGCATGCACTGCATCCGTGATCATCTTCCACGCCGCCACCTGCTCCTCGTTATAAATTCCCGGCGTGCGGGCATAACCCATACCCATCTCACTGGTCCCAGTGCCTTCTGTAATGATCAGCCCGGCATCTGCCCGAGCCCCATAGTATTCGGCCGTAAGCGAAGAAAGCACACCCTTGGCATCAGCACGAGACCGCGTCATCGGGGCCATTACAATCCGGTTGCGAAGCGAAACGCTACCAAGTGTGAGAGGAGTAAATAAGTTCATAGGACAAACCTATGATGTTCTTTGAGCCTCAAGAGTTGCAGCAATTACTTCTGCAACGTAAAGGTGCCATCAGCATGCAATCGAAACACCCGCCCCCGCCAGTGAATCGTGTTGCCAAAGAAACCAGCCACCCAAAACCCAAAGCTAAGCAGATCCTGAAGCGGCAACAGGTACAGTTGCTTCGCACTAGCACTATCGTTCAGCACACCGTTCTGAGTAGCAAAGGCAACCGTAAACCGCAGCATTAACGCCGCACCAATAAACCCAAACTCGAATCCCGTCAGCGGCCACACTGCAAGCAGAATCGGCAACGGATTCGTAAAGAACTGCCCGATATACCCAAGCGGCCGTGATCGACGCGTAGACCGGTTCCACCGCAACCGGTGCGCAAAGTTCACCTGCAATTCCTCAGACCCAATCCGGTGTTCCACCACATAACTCGACAGAATCGATTGCCAACCCTTGGCCGTCACCCGCTGCCCCAGAACAAAATCCTCAGCCAGATAACTCTGCAAGCTCCCCCACCCACCAGCATCCGCAATCGCCACCTTGCGCGCAGCCACCGTCGGCCCCAAAGTAAACCGCATCCCCTCCAGCATCCTGGCTACCAGGATGCCCGCAATGAATTCCGTATTCATCCCCAACGCTTCCGTCTCGCTCCAAAGACTCGGGCCCCCCACCGCTCGATAAGGGCAAGTAGCAACTCCCAGCTTCGGGTTCGCCGCAAACTCATTTGAAAGCGTGGCGAGAAAACTTTCCGTCACCCGAATATCAGAGTCCGACATCACCACAAGATCATAAGCCGCCGCATCACACAACTTCTCAAGGCTCCACACCTTCGCATTGGCATAAGGCGGCTCGCCCACCAGCAGCATCCGCGACGACACCATCGGGAACTCCGCCTGCAGCCTCTCAACAACAGCGACAGCCGGGTCCTCCGCGGTCCGAACTGCGAAAAGAATCTCCCAGTCCCCCGAATAAACCTGCTGAAACACCGAACGCAGATTCTCTTCCAGCCCGGCATCTACGCCCTTGAGGGGCTTAAGAATACTGATAGGCAGCGGGCTCATCTGAGCCGCAGGCAGCACGCTCAGATAGCGGTAAACAGCCACCAGCACCAGGAAGCAATAAATGATTGCTCCCAGTGCCAGTAGCCAAAGTACAGAAGTCATTTATTCGATCGGAGTCTTGTTCTGATTGACTTCACTCAGCATCGCAGTGAATTCATCAAAGGTCTTCGCCCCAAGATCGCCATTGCGGCGATTGCGAACAGACACAGTCCCGGCGTCCACTTCACGGTCGCCAATCACAAGCATGTAAGGGATCTTCATCAATTGCGCTTCGCGAATCTTGAAGTTCACCTTCTCATTCCGCTTATCGATCTCAACGCGGAAGCCCTGCGCCTTCAGCTTCGCAGCCAGCTCCTCGGCATAGACATTCGCCCGGTCCGTAACCGGCAACAGCGACACCTGCACCGGCGCAAGCCATACCGGGAAGGCCCCGGCATAATGCTCCACCAGAATGCCGAAGAAGCGCTCCACGCTACCAAACAGCGCACGGTGCACCATCATCGGCGTATGCTTGTTGCCGTCTTCGCCGATGTAATTCAGGTTGAAGCGGCGAGGCAGGTTAAAGTCAAACTGCACCGTCGAGAGCTGCCACTTGCGTCCAATCGCGTCAACCAGTTTGACGTCGATCTTCGGCCCGTAGAACGCGGCCTCATCCGGCATCACCTTCACATCAAGACCCAGCCGCGACACAGCATTCTTCAGCGCATTCTCAGCCAGTTGCCACTCTTCCGGCGTACCTACATACTTGTCCGTCTTGCCGCCATCCCAGGTCGAAAGCTCTGCTTCATACTTCTCAAAGCCAAAGGTCTTCAACGTATGGAAGGCAAAGTCGAGACAACCAATCACCTCATCCTCAACCTGCTCCGGCGTACAGAAGATATGCGCATCATCCTGGCAGAAGCCACGTACACGCAACAATCCATGCAGCGTCCCGGACCGCTCATAGCGATACACCGTCCCAAGCTCACCCAGCCTTACCGGCAAATCCCGGTAGCTGTACTGCTTGTTGTCATAAATCAAAATATGACAAGGGCAGTTCATCGGCTTCAACTGATACGTTGCATCGTCCAGTTCCATCGGGACAAACATGTTTTCCCCATAAAAATTGGCGTGCCCCGATACTTCCCACAACTGACGCCGCGCCACATGCGGAGTCACCACCAGATCATAGCCGCGCTCCAGATACGAATCGCGCATCCAGTCTTCCATGATCTTGCGCACCAGCGCGCCCTTCGGATGGAAGAAGATCAGCCCCGGCCCAGCCAGTTCCTGAATCGAGATCAGGTCCAACTCACGGCCCAGCTTGCGATGGTCGCGCTTCTTGGCTTCCTCAAGCTGCTTCAAAAATTCATCCTGGTCCTTCTGGCTATACCAGGCAGTCCCGTAGATGCGCTGCAACTGCTGTCGCTTCTCATCGCCCTTCCAGTAAGCACCGGCCACCGAAAGCAGCTTAAACGCCTTCAGTCTCTTGGTCGAAGGCACATGCGGTCCACGGCAGAAATCGATAAAGTCCGGCCCCAGCGTGTACTCAGAGAAGATGTCATCGGCGCGCTCGGTGATCAACTCCACCTTCATCGGCTCGTTCATCGCCTCATACTTGGCGATGCCCTCGGTCTTTGCGATCAGCTTCCGCTCAAACGTAAGATCCCGGTCGCGGATCTCGGCCATCTTCTTTTCGATCTTCTCGAGGTCTTCAGTGGTAAAAGGCTCTTTGCGATCAAAATCGTAATAGAAACCGTTCTCGATCGGCGGCCCAATCCCAAGCTTGGTTTCGGGGTAAAGCTCCAGCACCGCAACCGCCAGCAAGTGGGCAGTCGAATGTCGGTACACATCCATCGAGGCCTCGTCCTTGCTGGTCAGAATTGCAACAGAAGAATCGGCCTCCAGCGGACGGGTAAGATCCCACAGGTTGCCGTTCACTTTGGCAACCACAGCATCATCGGCAAGGCGACGCGAGATCGACTGGGCAATATCAAGGGGGCGAGTGCCAGCGGGAAATGCCTTTTGGCTCCCGTCTGGCAGGGTAACAAGGACTTCACTCATGGATTTTGGGGGTTCAATTTCAGCGTAGCACGCAAGATGGCCGCAACTTTTCAGCATAATTTCCGTACTGGGCTATAGTGAGAGAAGCAATGACATCCACGGAGCCACAAAGCGACGAAGATTTGGTTGAGCTTGCTAAGTCTGGCGACGATACTGCTTTTCCAGAATTGGTAAAACGTTATAGTCGCCGCATCCTTCGGGTCGCTCGGAACATCACTAACCATGAAGAGGATTCCGAAGACGTGTTGCAAGAGACCTTTATGAAAGCGTATACGCACCTGGACGGCTTCCAGGGCAACAGCAAGTTCTACACTTGGCTGGTACGCATCGCGATGAACGAATCGCTCATGAAGCTCCGCAAGCGCAAAACCGGCAAACTCGTTTCTCTCGACGAAGAACTCAACACCGGCGAAGACACGATGGTCCGTGAAATCGCAGTCTGGGAAGGCAACCCTGAAGACACCTATTCTCAGGAAGAGCTGCGCGAGATTCTCGACAAAACCATCGCCAGCCTGCCCGAAGGCTTCAGAACAGTCTTTATGCTCAGAGACGTAGAAGAGCTCTCCACCGAAGAGACCGCCGAAGCCCTCGAGCTAAGCATCCCTGCCGTCAAGAGCCGCCTCCTGCGCGCCCGCCTTCAACTGCGTGAGAAGTTAACGCGACTATTCAAGAGTAAAGGGGAAAACACCTTTGCCTACCTGTAAAGACTTCTTACGCGAGCTCAGCGACTATCTCGATTCCGCCCTCGACCCGGCCACCAAAAAAGAACTCGACAAGCACGTCGAAGAATGCCCCAACTGCTGGGTCGTCCTCGACACCACGCAAAAGACCGTCAAGATCTACAAAGGCTGCGAGCCTCAAGCCGTCCCCGCCGCCCTCGAAGACAAACTCATGACCGCCCTCAAAGCCAAAATGGCCGAAAAGAAGTGCGGCAGCAGTTAGCGCTTCCTGCTCTTCCAGCGATCTTCAACTTCCTTGTATAGCAATCGCAACGAATCTTCGCCATATTTAGCCACTGCCGCTGCTTCGCTCACGCTGTTGTAGCCGTCAGCGTAGCTGTGATCGGTGGAATCATCAACCACTATTTCGATCCCAAATCTTTGTTTGAGAAATAGACGATACTCGCCTGTCCAAGCCTTCTCATGGCCATAGGCGAACCCCTTGTGTCTGCCAAACATTAGATCAACATGAGCCACGAGCATCCCACGTGGCTCCGCTGAAACGTGCCAGACGACAAAGCCAAGAATCAAAACAACAATCAGATTCCACATCTGATTCAAGAGACGTTCAGATCTGGCAAAGCGTGGATGAGAGTTGCAACCCTTCCTTTCTGGCTTGTGCCCCATCACTAGCTGTACGCCTTGAAGCTGTACAATCTAATTGAGGTCATCTCATGCCAAGAATCGCCGTCGAAGAAAATAGCCGCATGTCTTTGCGAATTCGCGCCGAAGAGAAAGCACTCCTCATGCGGGCGGTTTCTCTTGAACACACAGACCTGACCGACTTTGTTCTCCGGCACGCACTGCGCGCCGCGCACGAGGTAATCGACGAAGCAGACCGCGTCAAACTCTCTGCCCGCGACAGCATGCGGGTCCTCGACCTTCTCGAGAATCCACCCAAACCAAACGCGAAGCTTATTGCCGCCGCAAAGGCACTCCCCAAAAGCATATGAAGAGTCTGGATTGGCGCGAAGAAGCAATCCAGAAGCACCACCGGCGCGAAGCCTTCAACTGCGGCGAACCCGCGCTCAATGAATTCTTGCAACGCCATGCCCGCAAGAGTCACGAATTCGGCGGCTCAAAAACCTTCCTGGCAATCGATCAGGCCGACGGCGAAACCGTCCTCGGCTACTACAGCTTAAGTCCTGCCTCCATTGCCTATGCACGCGCCCCGGAGACTATCAAGCGAGGCTTGGCTCGCTATGAAGTTCCTGCCTTTCGTCTGGCGCGCCTCGCTGTAGATCTTAGCTGCCAGGGTAAAGGTCTCGGCGGTCAGCTCCTACTAGCAGCAGGTAAGCGCTGCCTTGTAGCCGCAGCCGAAGTCGGCGGCGTAGCTCTACTGATAGACGCAAAGAACGAAAGGGTCGCCAGGTGGTACGCATCTTATGGGGCTATCCAGGTCATCGATTCGCCCCTCACCCTCATGTTGCCCTTAACCACAATCGAAGCCACCTTGAAAACGCGCTCAAAAGCCCAAAGCGGTTAGAGGTGCCGATCTCGGCGAGCTCGAACAATCAACCGCGCGACAGCCGCCGAATCCCCTCAGCGCTCCACTTCACCCCATACCCCGGCCCCGTAGGAATCGTAAGTAACCCATCGGCATCAAGCGTCGGCGGAGTCTCAAACAACTCCTCCAAATAAGGCTCCGGCGTCAAATACTCAACAAACTTCGCATTCTGCGCCGCCGCAGACAAGTGCAAATCCGCAATCAAACCCACACCTGTATTCCACCCATGCGGCACCACCAGAATATTGTGATCATCCGCATACTGCCCAATCCGGTGCTGCTCGGTAAGCCCGCCCACCTTCGTCACATCCGGCTGCAAAATATCCACCGCTCGCCGCTCAATCCACGGCAAAAATGATTGCCGCCGCGTCAACACCTCACCCGATGCAATATGCACCGGCGAATGCTTCGTCAGCTCAACATGCCCATCAATGTCATCCGGCCGCAATGCTTCTTCAAACCAGGTGACGTCATAGTCCTTCAGCATCTTCGCAGTCTCGAGAGCCCACTTATACCCATGCCCCCAAAACGCATCGCTAGCCCCGGCATCCACCATCAGATAATCCGTATCCCCAATCGCCTCCCGTGCCGCCCGAACAATCGCTTCATCCTTCTTAGCCGAGTGCCGGCCAAACGGCCCCCAGCCCATCTTGAAAGCCCGAAAACCGCGAGCCTTGGCAGCCAGCAGCTTCTCCCCCATCAGCTCCGGCTCCACCATCAACATACTCGCGTAAGGCTGTATCTTGTCCCGGTACTTGCCACCCAGCAATCGCCAAATCGGCTGCCCCGTCACCTGTCCAAGCAAATCCCAAAGCGCCATATCGATACCCGAGATGGCATGCGTCACACTCCCGCCACGCCCCTGCCAGAACGTATTCTGATGCAGCATCTCCGTCGTCGCCGCCGGGTCAATCGCGCTCGCCCCCGTGTACAGCGGCTTCAACAACTCAAGCGCCGCCGCCACCAGCGGCGCCGAAGTATAAACACTGCCCAGGCTCGTAAGCCCCTCATCGGTAACAACCTCGACGAGTGTGCGAGTTTGTTCCAGCTCTCCATATCGTGCAGGCCAGTCTTCGTAGGCCTTGCCATAAAGAGGAATTGCGCGGATGGATTGGATTTTCATTTGCGTGCTATTGGTTTTACTACAACACCGTTCTTTACGTCATCTGACGGATTCACTACAACCTGGTCGCCTTCACTCAACCCCGACACAGCTTCCACCTCGGTGCCAAAGTCGCGACCCACTTCAATCTTCCGAAACTGTATCTTGTTACCAGCCCCCACCACAGCTACAAAGATCCCCTCAGCCCGCGTAACAATCGTGTCCCCAGGCACCAGAATCAACTGTCTCGCGCTGCTAGTCTCGATCGCTACCTGCGTGTACATCCCTGGCAACATCGTGCGTCCCGGGTTCACCACATTCACCTCGGCTAGCAAAGTACGGCTCTGATTCTCCAGTGCGTTTGATGTCCGAATCACGCTACCCGTAAGGCTTGCGCGCAACTCTGGCACCTTCACCACAGCCTTCTGCCCCACCTTGACATCTCCGATGTTTGACTGCGGCACATTCACAAAAACCCGCAACCTCGACATATCGCTCAGCCGGAACAAGTCCCGCCCCGCCGCAATCGCCGACGGCGTAATCAGATTGCCAATCGCGCAGTTGCGCTGCGTGATGATTCCATCCCACGGCGCAGTCACACGCTTAAAATCAAACCCCTGAGTCACCCGCGCCCCTTCTGCCGTCTGCGCCCGAATCGCCTCATC
>CANGVB010000104.1 GCA_947456995.1 Bryobacteraceae bacterium
CAAGCGCCTCGGCGAGAAGAACGTCAAGGGCCTCATCCTCGACCTCCGCGCCAACCCCGGTGGCCTCCTCAATGAAGGCGTCGCCGTAGCAGGCCGCTTCCTTCAGAAGGGCCAGTTGGTTGTTTCTCACCGTGGCCGGGCAAACCCCGAGCGCAGCTACACCGAACGCCGCGGCACCGGCCCCTATGACTATCCGATCGTCGTAGTTGTCAACAAATACTCGGCCTCAGCTGCCGAGATTGTTGCCGGCGCGTTGCAGGATCACGACCGTGGCTGGGTGATTGGCGAAGACACCTTCGGCAAAGGCCTTGTGCAGACCGTCTATCCGCTCAGCGAGAATAGCGGCCTGGCGCTCACCACTGCGAAATACTACACCCCGAGCGGCCGCCTGATCCAGCGCGACTACTCCAACATCAGCTTCTTCGATTACTACTACCGCAAAGACACCGAGCTCAAGAACCCGAAGGACGTCAAAATGACAGACTCCGGCCGAGCCGTCTACGGTGGTAACGGAATCGCGCCCGACGAGAAGTTCGTCCCCACTCCCTACAACAAGTTCCAGATCGAACTGCTCCGCCGCGCTGCCTTCTTCGGCTTCACTCCCCTCTACTTTGGCAACAAAGAAGCCAAGCTCCCCAAGGGCTGGGCTCCCGACGCGAAGGTTCTCGACGAGTTCAAGGAATACCTGAAAAAGGCCAACGCCACCTTCACCGAAGAAGACTTCAAGGCGAACCTGGAATGGGTAAAGACCACCTTGCAGACCGAGTTCTACAAGACGGCCTTTGACATCGACGAAGCCGCCCGCTACGAAGTCGAGGTGGACCCTGAAATCCTCAAGGCGATCGACGCTCTCCCCAAGGCGCGTGAGCTTGGCGACAAAGCCAAGAAGATGATCGTCCAGCGGATGGCAGAACCGGGCAAATAAGCCTTATCCTGTTAGTTTGACGAAACAACCTCAAATCACCGTGCTCGACGCGGGCGGTCAGTATTGCCACTTGATCGCGCGGCGAGTGAGAGAACTTGGCGTTTATGCCGAAGTGATGCCCAGCGAAACCCCGGCAGACAAGCTGGAAGGCCGTCGCGGCATCATCATCTCCGGAGGCCCGGCCAGCGTCTACGAGCCCGGCAGCCCCACCGTTGATCCTGAAATCTTCTCGCTAGGCGTCCCCGTCTTGGGGATCTGCTACGGCCTGCAGCTCATGGCCCACTTGATCCCCGGCGGCAAAGTCACCAAGGGCATCAAGGGCGAATACGGCCTCGCCAAATTGAAGGTCACCGAGCACGACAAGCTCTTCGATAACTTCCAGGCCGTCTCAGAAGTCTGGATGAGCCATCGGGATCGGGTCGGCGAGGTCCCCGAGGATTTCGTAGTCACAGCTACCACCGAGACATGTCCGATTGCAGCCATGGCCAACGACTGGCGCAAGCTCTACGGCATCCAGTTCCATCCGGAAGTAGTACACACCCAGGGCGGCAAGATCATCCTGGGCAACTTCCTCTTCTCCATCGCCGGCTGCGAACAGGATTGGGAACCCACCCGCCAACTCGAAGAGTTGGAAGACGAAATCCGCAGCACCGCCAGAGGCCGCAATGTCTTCTTCTTTGCCTCCGGTGGAGTCGATTCCACGGTTGCCTTCTCGCTGTGTTTGAGGGCGCTGGGCAAAGAGCGAGTCCATGCCGCCTATGTCGACACGGGCTTGATGCGTGAAGGCGAAACCGAATTCGTAAGAGAAGTCTTCACCCAAATGGCGGGAGACTCCTTTGAAGTCGTGGACGCGAAGCACGAGTTCCTCTCGAAGTTGACTGGAGTAGTTGAGCCTGAAGCCAAGCGCAAGATCATTGGCGAAGAATTCGTGATCACCCAGCAACGAGTTCTGGAGAGCGGGCGTTTTCTGGATGGAAAATGGATCCTCGGCCAGGGCACGATTTATCCGGACACCATCGAGAGCGGAGGCACGGCCAAAGCTGAGGTGATCAAGACCCACCACAACCGTGTCGCCGGCATCCAGACCTTGATTGACGAAGGTCGGCTGATCGAGCCGCTAGCCCAGTTCTATAAGGACGAAGTGCGGCAAGTAGGCCGCGCCATCGGGCTCCCCGACGATCTACTGGACCGCCACCCCTTCCCAGGCCCGGGTCTTGCAATCCGCTGCCTGTCCACTGCCAAGATCGAAGCCTCCCGCAAGGTAGATTCCGGCTACGTACTGCCGGTGTTGAGCGTAGGAGTGCAAGGCGACTCGAGAACTTACCGGTCTACGCTGGCTCTCGAGCAATACACCGAAGAAGCTTTTGGCGAAGCAACAGAGCTGATCAACCAGCTAACGGATGTAAACCGCGTCGTAGCTTTAGTCAAAGGCGTAGCCCCCTTAAGCGAGTTCAAGAGCCACGTCTCAGCAATAGACGAAACCCGTCTGGCCCGCCTGCGGGACTGCGACTCGATCGTAAGGAAGCTATCTTATGACAGCGGTTTTGAAGAGAGAATCTGGCAATTCCCGGTAGTGCTGCTCCCCTGCGGCGTAGAAGGCAAGCCGGATTCAGTGGTGCTGCGGCCCATCGACAGCGTAGACGGCATGACCGCGAAAGCAGTCCCGATGCCAGCCGCGCTCTTAGAGGAAATGACAACCCTGCTAATGAAAGTGCCCGGAATCGCCGCCGTCTTCTTTGACCTCACCAACAAGCCGCCAGCAACGATCGAGTGGGAATAGCCGCAAATTGGCCGGCATCATTTCGATGATCCGTTCAAGCCTAACTCAGGCGTAGTCAGGACGAAAATGTCAGAGCTGGAGGAATCCAGTTGCGCCCAGGTGAGAAAGCTTTCCTCAGGAGAGACGGACATACTGGAATCGAATTGAACAGGGAGCTGGGTGAACTGAAAGAGGGTTCGCTTTTGGCGGGTGGCCAATTCGAGCCGCACGATTTGGCGGCGGGCACCGGGCAGCACTTCCAGGTAATAGAGGGCGCGTTTGGCGATAGCCCACTGCCCCCAGAAATTCGGGGGCAAGGGGGCAAGCCATTCTTCTTCGGCAGGGCCAGACAGGGGCTTGCGCCAGATACCGCCGACTTCATCCTGTTTGGTGTAGTAGACAAATTGGCCGTCCGGTGATTCGAAAGCGGCAAAGCCGCCATGGGTTGTGATCTGAAGTGGGCTGGTGGCGTTTTCCGTGCTTCGGAAGATTTCCCAATGGCCTGTTCGATCTGAGGCAAAGTAGATTGAACGTCCATCGCGAGACCAACTGGGCAGCACCTCGTTGGAGGGCTCACGGGTGAGCGGAGTGGGGCTGCCGCCGGTCGCAGACATTACATAGATATCGCCGTTGCCGGCGAGACGGGATTCCAGCACCAGACGGCTGCCGTCTGGTGACCAGCGTGGGCTGCCCGAGAGCGGCCCGTCAAAGCGGGACAATTGCCGTGGTGCCCCACCGCTGGCCGACATCAGCCAGACTTCATTGGCACCACTCCGAGCGGAGCGAAAGGCGATTGTGCCCCCATCGGGTGAGATTTGAGAACTGGTGTCAAGGTGGATGGCAGACGTAAGGCGGCGGGGGTTGGGGTTGTTACCCAGATCCAAACGCCAGATGTTGGTATCCGCCACCCGGACGACGTAGGCGATGCGGTTGCGCTTGCGGTCGAGGGTGGGATTGATCGGGCCCAGACCTGCGGCAGCGATGCGGCGGGATTGGCCGCTTTGAATGTCGAGCCGCCAGAGGCTGCGGGCCTGATTCCCGCGCTCAAGACTGGCGACGATGGCCTGGCTATCGCTGGTCCAGTCAAAGCCCTCAATCGCGCGGCCGTCGTAGGACAACTGGCGCGGCTGGGAATTGCCCGTGAGTGGCAGAATCCACAAATTGGACATAGCTGCCTCGGTGGCGCGGACAAAGGCGAGTTGTGTACCGTCTGGCGAGAGTTTGGGCGACAAATCCCCCAGCATGCCAGCCTTGGGCTGAGTAAGAGGCGTCCGGCGGCCAGTATCGATTTCAATACGCCAAAGCCGGACAGGCTGGCCCGGGGCTTCGCTATCGGAAACAAAAACGGAGCGCGAGTCGAGTGAATAGCTAAAGGGTTGGCGGATGCGAAGCTGAGCGATTTCATGCTCGGGTTGGTCTGGCCGGTCCTTCTGCATGAGCAGAAAGCCTTGCGGGACCTGGCGGAGGAAGGCCAAAGCGCCGGCCGGAGACCAGGCGGGTTCGTAGTCGCGGACCTCACCAGAGGTGATATTGCGTTCCGACTGGCCGGGCTCGGTAAGGATGATATGAGAATTTCCTGCTTCGGCATCGCGTGAAAAGGCAAGGCGCAGGCCGTCAGGGGCCCAGGCGGGTGCGCGGGAATTGAACTGGTGGGCAGTGATTTGATGGGGCGCGGGAATATCCTGCTGGGTGGCGGGCGAGCCGTTGCGGGCCAACAGGTAACCAAGCCCGAGGGCTAGCAGCGCCACAATAGGCAGGGCCAGCCAGGCAGGAGCTCGATAGGCAGGCGCAGCATCGTGAGTGGGATGTACGGAGCGAAATTGGACGGCATACGCGCCCTTGGGAATCTCAACGCGCAGGGCATCATTACGCCCGGTCGAGTCGTAGTATTCCAGCAACTTGGCGCGCAGGCGGCGAACTTCAACACGGACGATGGGGTCCGTTTTCGGGTCATAGCCCGCGTCGCGGCCAAAGACGGCCACCCCGATAACTGTTTCTTTGGGCGGCTCCTCGCCCGGCTGCGAGGCGAGAAAACGGAGCAGGTTCGACAGTTTTGGGCTCTGAGCAAAGTCGGTCGAGCCCAATACCGAGGCCAGCGCGCGGGATTTGTCCTGTGACGAGATATCCACTGTTTTCAATTAGTTAAGAGGGGTAGTTTACCCCGGAGTACTCCCCATCATACTTTGCACGGGCAAAATTCGGTATCAAGATCACTCCATGAGCAGATTTTTGTTGATGATGCTGATGGCTGCAGGGGCCAGTTGGGCGAGTTCTATCTACCAGGTACAGTTTGTGGGAACCTTCGGTCAGGGCGCCCGTGCATCTTCGTTTGGGCCTAACGGCCAGCTATTACAGCAAAGCCTGGTGGGCTTTACGGTACGGGGCAAAATCAGTATGGTGATGGATGCGCTGCCGGCCCCAACGAGCGTGACAGAGTTTGAAACATTCTACGAGACGATTGGATCGAATCCGTTGTGGTTGCAGAATGCGGAGTTTTCGGTGGATGGCTTTTCTGGATTTCCGAATTCACTTTTTGAGCCTGGCCCCCATTTTGTGGAACCGGTTCCGGTGCCGGCGGGCGGCATTACCAATGAGCCGCCTGTTTTCGAGCAAAGGTTTGGAGTACTCGAATCCCTAAACGCCCTGAGACTTGGTCTGCATGTGAAAGATGTCTGGACGATTCCAACAGTTTTAGACTTTGATCGCGCGGCGATTTGGAGTATAAATGCGCAAGGGCTTTCTGGGACCCCTTACAATCCGCAGACCGGACAGTTTCAGGCGATTAGCGGTACGCCATCATTCTCGTCCGGGTTTGTGAGTTATCTGAGCATACAGTCGGCGAACGATTTGGCGCTGCCTGGTTTCAGACAGGTCGAGAACACACTCGTCGTGGGATCGTTTACGGCGAGCAGCGTCACGGGAGAGGTCATCGTGCCAGAGCCTGGGACATGGGGGGCAATCGTGAGCGGACTCGGCGGGATCTTGCTGTTGCGACGGCGAAGAGGGCCATCCATGCGCTAGCCCCCTGTGAATTGTGCCCAATCCAGACCAAACCGGGCAAGGTACTTTCTCAAGCGGTCTGCATCATTCGTGCTGGCTTTTCGGCCGATTGAAGCGCTAAACAAGATTCGCCCCGCTTCCGATAGCGACCGGCTGCGCCTGCAGACCGCCAGCACCTGGTTCAGCTGAGCACGATCAAAGAGATCCATCTGTGCTGCCCGCTCAGGGCCCAAGACCTCTATCAGTGTGTCTTCATCGCTTGCCTTCCTAGGGTCTGCCCAGGAGTCAACAAGCCTGCCCATTTCTTCCTCAACCGTCTCGACTGAGATGCGTCCGCCGATCGAAAGTGTCGCCATGCGCGAGACGGCAGCATTCAGATCCCTAAAGTTGCCCTTCCAGGCAGACCCCGGGGCGCGCGCGAAATCGAGAAACTTCTTTCTGGCTTCTTTGCTGAAAGTGATCTGGCGTCCGGTCTTCTGTGCGTATTGATCGAGCTCGAATTGCAGATTTGGCTCAATGTCTTCGGGGCGGGCCTGCAGGCCGGGGAGAGTAAATGTCCAGAGGTTGATCCGGGCCAGGAGATCCTCGCGGAATCGCCCGTTGCGGACGGCCTCAAGCAGGTCTCGATTGGTGCCGGCGATCAGTTGAAAGTCGCTGCGGCTTTCGCGGTCTGAGCCCATCGGCAAGAAGGTCTTATCTTCCAGGGCTCGCAACAACATGGCCTGCTCGTCAAGGCCAAGCTCTCCAATTTCGTCGAGAAACAAAACCCCTCCATCGGCAGTACGCAGGAGGCCCTGTCGGTCTTTGAGGGCACCTGTAAAGGCACCCCTGGTATGGCCGAACAAAGTCGACATCGCTCCATCCCCGCGCAGAGTGGCGCAATTTACGTCGACAAATTCGCCCTTTACGGCATGCCGCACCTTCTTGAGCTCAAAGATGCGTTTGGCCAGCCGGGACTTGCCTGCGCCTGTCGGGCCCATCAGCAGCAAAGGGTCACGAGTGGCAATGGCCACTTGCTCAATGCGGTCGATCAGGCGATTGAAAGCTACGTTGCGGGTTTCGATGCCACCCTTCAGAAAAGACGCTCCTTCACGCTGTACCTGTTGAAAGCGCGAGGCAATGCCGTCGTAGCGAGAAAGATCGAGGTCAATCAGCGCGATCTTGCCGGGTGCGCTGCGATCTCGATCGGGCGAAGCTTGCAGCAGCCGGCCTGGCAGCCAGCGGGCTTCGGTTAAGAGAAAGAGACAGATCTGCGCCACGTGTGTGCCGGTGGTGATGTGGATCAGGTAATCCTCGGCATCGTCAAAAACATAGGATTGGGCAAAGCCAAAAAGGGCCTCGTAAACCGCTTCAAAATCCCAGGGGTCACCGAAATCGATTGCGTGCAGGCGCACCTCGGTTTCCGGGGAGACAGTCTGGATATCCCGCCTGATGAGCTCTGCCAGCGAGGCATCCCTCCGCCCATGGATCAACTCGAAGCGGCTCACGATCAGATCTGGCTGGCGGCATATGGAAACAGTGGGCCTCCAGGTTTGCCAGCGATCCGGGCTTTTTCCCTGATCGAGGGTGGTGCCGAGCAATCCGATCACTACAGTGGGGCTGATTTTATCCATAAAGATAAGAATCTAGTTTATCGTATCGCGCTCAAAGCGTGACTCGAGATGCAAGCTGTTATAAATCAAGCGTTTACACTTTGGTCGAACGAATGCATTGATATATCCCGTAAGCGAGGAGCAAAGAATGGCAAACAAGAACTTATTCACAACCCTGCGTGGCATGCTGCTTCCGAAAACCGATACGGTGAACCAGGCAGGTGCCCCGGCCTATGGCCTTGAGCCGAAGCAGGCGCTGGCGCAGTACGCTGCCACTGGCTGCTTTGGCCGCACCTTCTACGGAAGCGCAGAAGAGCAACTGCAGCGCGTTCTTGAGATCTGCAATGCCGTTGAGCCAGCCTTTGTTGCCCGTGTTGCCATATACAGCCGCAAACAGGCTTACATGAAGGACATGCCGGCGCTGCTTTGTGCCTGGCTCTCAACCAAGAATGCCGGGCTGCATGAAGCTGTTTTCGCGAAGGTGATCGACAGCTCCCGGATGCTGCGTACTTATGTGCAGATCTTGCGTTCTGGTGTTGTGGGCCGCAAGTCTCTGGGCTCGGCGCCAAAGCGCCTGGTGCGTCAGTGGCTTTCCTCGCGCGACAACGCAACTCTCTTCAGTGGAAGCGTGGGCCAGAACCCATCGTTTTCTGACATCTTGAAGATGGTTCACCCCAAGCCGGAAGATGCGGCTCGTGAGGCCTTCTTCGGCTACATGTTGGGCCGTCCCTACGAAGTGACTGCATTGCCCTCGCTGGTGGCGCAGTTTGAAAGCTTCAAGGCGGGCGATTCGCTTGAGGTGCCAGATCTGCCCTTCACGATGTTGTCTGCCCTGCCGCTAAGCAAAAAGGATTGGGCCCAGATTGCCCGCAAGGCTTCCTGGCAGACCACGCGCATGAACCTGAACACGTTCCTGCGGCATGGGGTCTTTGAAGACGAAAGCCTCGTGCTTGAGTTGGCGCTGCGTTTGAGCGACCCCGAAGAAATCAAGCGCGCGCGGGTTTTCCCATATCAGCTCTTAACCGCTTATCAGAATTGCGATGCTGCCATGCCGCAGCTCCTGCGGGATGCCCTGCAGGATGCCATGGAGCTGGCAATCCAGAACGTGCCGCAGATCTCAGGATCTGTGGTGGTGTGCCCTGATGTTTCGGGCTCGATGTCGAGCCCGGTGACGGGCCATCGTACCGGTTCTACCAGCGCTGTCCGCTGTATTGATGTGGCAGCGCTGGTTGGGGCGGCGGTTCTTCGCAAGAACCCGTCGGCCAAGGTGCTCCCCTTTGAGCAGGAAGTAGTTTCGATCGATCTGAACTCGCGCGACAGCGTGATGACAAACGCGGCGAAACTGGCTGCTATCGGCGGAGGTGGAACCAACTGCAGCGCGCCGCTGGCACTGCTGAATCAGCAGAAGGCCAAGGCAGATCTGGTGATCTTTGTCTCTGACAACGAGAGCTGGGTTGACGCAACACAGAATCGCGGGACGGCGCTGATGGCCGAGTGGGCCAAGTTCCGCCAGCGCAACCCGCAGGCGCGTTTGGTGTGTCTGGACATCCAGCCATATACAACGACGCAGGCGGCCGAGCGGGAGGACATCCTGAACGTTGGAGGATTCTCCGACCAGGTCTTTGAGCTGATCTCGGCATTCGCCGCGGGTGAGCTTGAAGCCGACTACTGGGTTGGCCGTATTGAATCGATCGCAGCCTAGCCGAATGCTGGAGTGGACTACATTTACAC
>CANGVB010000105.1 GCA_947456995.1 Bryobacteraceae bacterium
AGTGTTCGCACGCAGCCGCAGCACGCCGCGCGAGTTGTCCACACGCTGTGTGCCGCCAGAGCCAGGGATCGTAGGATTGCCGTCGACACTCTGGAAGAGCGCCGTGCCCTTGGTAGCAATGTAGCCAATGTTCATCGCAAAGCCGCCGGCCAGCTCGCGCTGAATACCAAGGCTGAACTGCTCGGCAAAAGGCGACCGGAAGCTGTCATTCACAACCGTACGCGGAATCGTCATCAGGTTCGCGGGTAACGGAGCTGGCGCACCTCTGCGGATACCGTCGATGGTGGTAAACGCTTGTGGCGAGCGGGCCGGGCGCTGCAACACGTAAGTGAAGGGCCAGGCAGAGTAGATGTTCAACAGAATGTTGTTGAAGGCGAAATCATAGGTGCGAGAATAGCCACCACGGAGGACGGTCTTGTTGTCACCAAGGATAGAACCAAGGGGACCCTTGAATTTGCCGAGGCGATAGTTAAAGCCAAAGCGAGGCGCCCAGTTATTGATATCGCGAGCGGGGCCTTTATCGATGGCAAATCCATTTCTGCCACTGTTGGCGGAAACGATGCGGCTATTTTCGTCAGCAAGCCAGTTGAAAGGATTACCAGGAGTTTCATAGCGCACGCCATAGGTGATGGTGAGGTTGCGTTTAACGCGCCATTCGTCCTGAGCAAAGAAGAACGCATCGTAATAGCGATAGAACTGCCAAGTACGCAGCCCCGGCTGCAATTGGTTGATCGCCTGCACCTGCGCCACGTCATCGACAAAGTCTTGCAGGTTGTTGTACTGCAGACGGCCGCGAAGGGTGGGGTTGAAATCCTGAAACTGTTCCACACGGCGGATGTCAAAACCAAACTTCAGCGAGTGGTTGCCGCGGATCAGGCCGAAGTTATCGGCGAGCTGATAGTTGTTGGTGACCTGAGCCTGCGGCAGGTTAACCGCAAGGCCGATACCCGTACGAGAGTCAGCAGCATTAAAGCCAGCCAAACCAAGCGTATTGATCTCGATGCTCGGGATGTTGAGGGCATTCAGATCGGAGGCGGTGGTGGCGCTGTACTGGCGCTGGAAGTTGAAGCGCAGCTCGTTGAACATGCTCGAAGACAGCGTGCTCGTCAGCGTTGAGTTGTAAGCCTGACGGCGCGCGGGCACAAGCGAAGTCAGCCCCTCAGGCACTGCCTGGCCCGAGATCGAGACGCGGTCATCATAAAGAATGCGGCCCATCAGGTTGTGCTTCTCGGTAAGGCGATGGTCAATACGGCCAGACCACTGCCAGACATCGAGCTTGTTGGGTGCCGCACCCGAGAGTGTCCCCACCGGCACCACAACCGAGCGGCCATCGGCAGTGACGGTAAAGGATTGCCCCGTCGGCTGCTGGGCAGCAGGAAGAAAGTTCAGCAAGGCACCGATTTGAGGCCGGCCTGCCGCCAGGGTCTGCAGTGCCGTGCGGCCTTCCGCCGTAGGCGCACCCGTGATGGCGGTGCCAGAGGCAAAGCGCCGATCGGTCCAGCGCAGCAGGCTGCCAAAGAAGAAGGTGCGGTCCTTAACAATCGGCCCGCCGAAGGTGCCACCGAATTGATTCTCTACACGCCAGGGGGCTTTGGCGAAGGTGCGTTCGTCCAGGTTGGTGCGGCTGTTGAGAGCGTTGCCGTTGTAAGACCAGTAGGCCGTGCCGTGATAACCGTTAGTGCCGCCCTTGGTGATGATGTTCACAACCGAGCCTGCCGCGCGTCCGTACTCCGGCAGGAACTGATTCGTGATCAGGCGGAATTCAGCAACCACGTCGGGGTTGTTGATTTCCTGCACCAGGCCCGAGACAGAAGAGTTGTTCGAGTCCGCACCGTCGATCATGAAGTTGTTAGAACGGGTGCGCATACCGTTAACCGAGAAGCTGGTACCGCCCGAAGCAAATGTGGAATTGCCGCTCGAGAGCTGGCTCACTCCAGGTGCCTGAAGCGCGATATTGAGGATGTTGCGGTTGGGAGACAAAGGGAGTTCCGCAATGCGCTTGGCATCAATGTTGAAGCCTACTTCGGCATTGGTGGTGTTGATCAGCGGGGCTTCTGTTGTAACGGTAACCACTTCGGTAGCAGAGGCAACCGAAAGAGAGATGTTCAGCTCAGCCTGTTGATTGAGGCGCAGGGTAATCGGCTTGCGCACGTATTTGCCGAAGCCAGCCTTTTCCGCAACCAGTTCATATTCTCCCGGCGGCAGCAAGGGAATGCGATACGATCCAACGCTGTTAGAGGTGGTGGTGTAGGTGAGGTTGGTAGCCAGGTTGCGGGCGGTGAGTTTGGCATCGGCAACTGCGGCTGCACTGGCATCGGAAACAAGGCCGAGCATTTCACCGGAGGTCTGCGCGGTTGCGAAGGAAGCGGTGAGGAGGAGTAGAGAGAGTAGGAGCCTGTTCATTTTGTAATCCCTTTGTGATCTTTTTACAGTTTGATGGGACTTACGACAGGATCGATAGACAGTTAATACTCTCTTAATGTATTAATTTTGGAATATGTTGGCAGCTTCTTTCCCAGATCTAATACAGTCTGGAATGCCGATGCCGAGATAGCCGTTACCTGCAAGAAACAAAAGGGGATAGGCCTTCAAGCGATCCTGTAATTCCTGTATTACTTTTTTGTGCCCAACTTCGTATTGCGCCATCGAACGAGGCCAGCGGGAGATCTCGATGGCGATAGGTTTGGCCTTCAGACTAAGCAGCGCGTCGATGTCATCCAGCACAGCCTTCTTTATGGCGCTTTCGTCCCAGTCCAGAATTGCCTCATTACCCGCTCCACCAAGGAAGCAGCGCAGCAAGAGGCGGTTTTCGGGCACACGATGGTTGAATTTCTGATCGACGAAGGTACAGGCCACCAGATGACGACGCTCGGTTTTGGGTATGAGAAAACCAAACGAATTGAACTTTTGCGGGACGTCCTTACGATCGTAGATCACACCAACCGTCATCGAGCTGGAATAACCGATTTGGCTGAGCAGCTTCGAGATCTCGGGGTCAAGCCCGGCAAGCAGCTTGGCGGTAGCCCAGGCTGGCGTCGCGATAATCAGGTGACGTGTGCGCAGCGTTTTACCCGCAAGCTGCACCAGATACTCGTCGCCTTCCATAGAAACGGCGAGAGCCTCATCGCGAAGAGTCTCACAGTGCGGTGCAATCGCTTTTTCAATTGCATCCACCAGCGAGCCAAGGCCGTTCTTGAGAGTCTTGAAGAGGGTAGAGCCTTCGCGCTTCGGGGCTTTCGCAAGGCCAGCGAGGGTGCCTTTGGTGAGGCTGCCGTAGGTGGATTCCATCTCCGCAAAACGAGGCAGAACACTTTCTACAGAAAGCTTGTAGGGGTCTCCACCATAAACACCAGACAGCAGCGGCTCGGCCAGATATTCCACAGCTTCCCGGCCGTAATGATCTTCAACGAAGTCGCCCACCGAGCGATCCGGAGCATTCGGTTTGGGGCTGCGCAGCAGCTCAAGACCCATCTTGATTTTGGTAGACCAGGAGAGAAGCGGGCTCTTAACCGTAGGCCAGATCCGCGTCGGAACCATCATCATGAGGCCCTCAGGAAGCGGAATCATGCGGCCCTTCTTGAGAATCCAGGTAGAGCGCTGATGATCGTTGGACCCAATCACGTCGCCGGCAAGACCAAGCTCTGTGATCAGTGCCATCGCCTCAGGCTTGGCCGCCAGAAAACTATCGGGGCCACCTTCAAGCAGGCAATCGGCAACGGTAGCAGTCTGAATCACACCACCAAGCTTCTTGCCCTTGTCGATAAGGATCGACGGCAAACCCCGCTTGGCGAGGTAATAGGCGGCAGACAATCCGGAGATGCCACCGCCAATAATGATCGAGGGTTGGGTGCTAGGGTCGGAATTCACGGACGAACTGCACTACAGCCTTTACATTTTCCACCGGGGTTTCCGGCAGGATGCCATGACCCAGGTTAAAGATATGGCCCGGACGGGTGCCGGTACGTTTCAGAATTTCATGCACCTTGGTTTTGATCTCAGGCAGCGGGGCAAAGAGCGCTACAGGGTCGAGGTTGCCCTGAACGGCCGAGCGATAAGAGATGTCCATCCAGGCCTGATCGATGTTCATGCGCCAGTCCACACCCATCACGTCGCCACCGGCAGCGTGAAGCTCACGGAAGAAGCCAGAGCAGCCAGTACCAAAGTGGATAACGGGCACGCCGGAGGTACGAATGCGTTCAATCAGTGCGCGCGAGTAGGGCTGCACGTAGCGGACATAATCGTCAGAAGCAAGCGCGCCTACCCAGGAATCAAAAACCTGGATGCAGCGAGCACCGCTCGAAACCTGCATCAGTGCAAAGGTGCCGAGCACGTCGACAATCTTGCCCATCAGACGGCGCCAAAGCGTCTCATCGTGATACATCAGCTTCTTGGTCTTGATGTAATTCTTGGACGGCCCGCCCTCGATCATGTAGCTCGCGAGGGTAAAGGGAGCACCAACAAAACCAATAACGGGAACCTTGCCAGCCAGGGCGCGGGTGACAAGCTGAATGCTCTCGCCAACGTAGCCCAGATCATCGGTGTTTGAAGTGGAAAGGGCGTCGATGTCGGTCGAGTTCTCGATCGGGTTATCGATATGCGGACCCTCACCCGAACGGAATTCGAGCTTAAGGCCCATGGGCTCAACAGGCAGCAGTAGATCGGCAAAGATGATGGCAGCGTCGACATCGAGAACTTCGATGGGCTGCAGGGTGACAGCGGCAGCGAGGTCTGGACGTTTGCAGATCTCGATAATGCCATGGTGTTTGCGGATGTCACGGTACTGCTTCATATAGCGGCCAGCCTGGCGCATAAACCAGACAGGGCGGACATCGGTTGAGCGGCGCCGGCAGGCGTCGAGGAAACGGGAGTTCATTGGAGCCATTCGCATGTTGTTTCCCACTTCTGGCCTTTGGGGCCTTCAGGACAGTGGAAAACACGCATTCCTTTCGGTTTGTGGCGGACCGCCCAATCGCGGCCGAGGATATAAATGGGCTTGGCCCAGGCTTCGGTATCAATTGCCCGGGGAGCAACAAGGGAAACAGACAGGGTGCCTTGCGCTGGAGTGCCGGTGCGGGGATCCATAATGTGGCTATAGATGTTGCCGCCGGCCATGAAGAATTTTTCGGAGCTGCCTGAGGTCGCCATAGACTGGTCTCTCAGGCGGAGCGTCGCGACGGTCTGATCTTTGTGAGAAGGATGGGCGATGGTGACAGGCCAGCCTTCTTCGTTGGGGGGAGTGCCGAGGCCGTACATGCTGCTGCCAGCGGCGGTGATGAAGGCGCTGGTGATGCCGCTTTCGCGGAGTATCGCTACCATACGATCCACTGCATAGCCTTTGCCAATGCCGCCGGGATCCATCTCGGTGAGTGGATTCTGGAAGCGCACGGTTTGTGCTTTGCGATCGAGAATGATGTTCTGATAACCCACGGCAGCCATTGCGGTACGAATCTCAGACCGGTGTGGGAAGCGTCCAGACCCCTTAAAGAAGCCCCAACGCCGCATCAACGGCCCGACTGTAATGTCGAATGTTCCTTCACTCTGGCGGCTGTACTGCATACACGCTTCGAGCAGTTGAAATAATTCCTGGGAGACGGCCACTGGAGACTTTCCGGCCTGGCGGTTTACCTGGGACCATTCACTGTTGACTTTGTAATTCGACAACATGGCGTCCAGACGTCTGGCTTCTTCAAGCGACTCAGTTACGGCTGCCTCTAATTGGGTTCGGTTTTTGCCATAAGCGGTTACCGTAAAGACACCACCCATGCAGTCTGCGCTGGCCTCATACCGGAGTACTTCAGGGTCTCTAGTCTGGCCCCAACCCAAAACAACTAAGACTAAAAGTAACACAGCATGTTGAGTTTGCGGACCATTTCGCCTTTTGTTCGTACGAAATTGCAAGGGGGCCATGCTATTGGTCCTTGGGGCGGCCTCGCTTGATCCGTTTGAGGATGTTTTGTACCCGTTCGCGGGAGCCAAGATTCAGCGAAGAATTGAAGTAAATTTCGGGTGTGTAGAAGAGGTCGATCCGCGAGGCGAGTTCTTTCCGGATGTAGCTCTTGGTGGATTTCAAGACCTCAATGATCTTCTCCGCCTCTTCGCCCTGAGCCGGAATATGCACGCTCACAGCCACTTTTTTCATGTCCGGGGCGACTTGAACATCGGTCACCTCGATCCCCGCCAGGCGCGGATCTTCGAGATCGTAAGCGATCATTTCGGTGATCTCGAGGCGAATTGCCTCAGAGACGCGTTCGTAGCGACGGCCTTCCACTACTCCATTATCGTTGGTGTTGCGCTAAAAGGACACTAATTTGCTGATTTGGAGTTCAACAGGGATATCGGTGTAGTTCGGGATGTCGTTGAAAATCTCTCCGCCGACGCTTCCGAGAGCCGCCTGGAAGTTCTCCATCGTGTCGAAATACATGCGGCAGATCGTGCGGTAATTGGCCGGGGAGCCACCGGCACCAGACAGGCCTTCATCCACTTCCACCTTTTGCAGGCCGAAGGGGGTGAGGAGGCGAATGATAAGCGGGATGTGCTTGTCGTAATAGTAGGTGCTGTCAAAGCGGCCTTCGCCGGCTGCTGGATAAAAGGCGTTTACGCAGATCATGCTGTGTTAGCTTAATGCTGTATGGCACGCAGCGTCAATAAAGTTATTCTTGTGGGCAATTTGGGCAAAGATGCCGAGACGAAGTTTACGGCAGCGGGGACGGCGGTGAGCAAGTTCTCAGTCGCAACCACTCGCCGGTTCAAGGACAATGCAACCGGGGACTGGAAGGATGAAACCGACTGGACCAACATTGTTCTCTGGAAGAACGAAGGGGTTGCGCAGTACCTAACCAAAGGCCGCCAGGTTTACGTCGAGGGCCGTCTGAGCAATCGCAGCTACGAAGATAAAGACGGTGTGAAGAAGTACATCACCGAAGTTGTGGCGGAAGAAGTGATGCTGCTGGGTGGCCGTGGTGAGGGTGGAGAAGGTGGCGGTGGCGGCGGGATGCAAAGTGCTCCGCGCAGCGCTGCTCAAAGAGTTTCGCCGAGCGGCGGCGGGGCTTCGAAGCCTGGTGGCAACTTCGACGATTTCGATCCCGGCATCAGCGACGACGACGTTCCGTTCTAGAGCGTAGTCAACACGCGGATCTGCGCTAGCTGCTCGATGAGCCGGTAGCAAACGTGTGCCGATGGGATTTTGCTTGCTGCAACGCTAGGGCTCAAATCGCCGAGCGCCTTCGTTTCAAAGGTGAGTGTTTCGCTCCCCTTTGCCGTGTTAGTTTGAATCCCGTTCAGATCAGCCCAATCCAGTTTCACGCCATCAATACGGCAACTGTTCAGCGTGAATTCCAGCGGCCCAAACGTCGATCTTTCGCCCCTCTGGATCAAAGCATATTCGCGCCGGTAGATAAACTCTCCCGCTCGCATGCGAATCGCGTTGCAGAGGTCAATGAAGCCCTTGGTTTCTTTGGCAATCGAAATTTCCGTGCCGTTGCTAAGCGAGAAGCGAAAAGCCTCGCTCCCTGTACAGGGGTGATAGTGCTCAAATTCTTCCCAACTCGCGGTTAGAGGCTTGTATCTCCCCTCGACAGCGACACCATTCTCAAAAAGCAGAACCCGGTTTCGCTTCGGCTTATGAAGCATGCCTCCCAGAAGACAAACAAAACTGAGGGAAAAGATCAAAAGGGCAGCCAGTTTGGGAAGCCCCTGGATTTCCGACTCTGCTGCGATTTGCTGATCGATCTGCAGGAAAAAAACCGCCAGCCCAAACGACAGGGCTGAGGCCAAATAAGCAAATACCCTCACCGCTGAGACACCGCTCGAGCCATAGGAATGCTCAAACGGGCCAAGGTCGTCGCGTTGTACGGAGAATGGGGCGGCTGTGTCAGACATCTGATTCAAATCCGGTTTTTCTAGAGGAATATCGGCTGAACCAGCCTGGATCTGTAGCCCACTCACTTTAGTCGGGGGTAAATGTGATTGCCGGCTCGGCTTTCAAGGCCGCCCAAACCGCATCCACAAACGGATGAAAAGCAGCGAGATCGGGCTTTCCCAACCATCGACTCAGCAGCTTCGCATCCCGCCATTCCACAGACACTCCCCATGTAGCCGGGCCGTCCACCGGGCCTTCGTGAGCGAAAGACAAAGCAACCCAGATACTGCCCTTAGCGTGCCTGGCTCCAAAACCCCAGCCGTAATCCTCCATCACCGGCGCATCAAGCTTGTATTCCGTCAGCCCCGAAAGCCGCACCTGCAGCCAGGCAGCAAAGTCTTCGCCAAAACAACAGGGATTGATGAAGTCGTCCTTGGGCGTGCGGTGTTCGAAGATATCGGTCTCGATCGTCGCTGAGCGGCTGATGGGAGGCACACGGATATCTTCTCACCAGCACCAGGAAACTTTGGCACGTTTTCTCCCAAAATCGCGAAGCAAGCAATTGAGGAGCTTCTTCAGATCTTGTTCAGCTACAAAACAGCATTGCTCGCCGTTTATCTGACGCTTGCGTCAGAACTCATTGCTGGACAATTTCGCTACGGCCTGGGGCGTGGAGATTCGTTGAAGGTGAAGGTACCGGCTGTCCCCGGTGTGCGAATCGGCAAAGCCAGCCTGGCCATTGAAGTGAAAGACGCAGGCATCCCCGCAACACCCGTGCCAGGCACTACGGCAGACCCTGGCGTGCCTCTAAGCCAGTTGCAGGCTGCACTCGACCAGGTTTTCGCCGAAAGCTACATGCTGCTGCAATCCAATGCGGAAGCCTCGCTACGTGTAGTGATCACACACTACACACCGGCTGAATCGCGTATTGACGCTTTAACGCAGAAGATGCGAGTCCCCGCTCCACCCAACCCAGACGGAACAGCAGTGATCGATCCGCAAACCGGTCAAGCGCTGGTGATTGAGCGGGCCGTCCCAGTAGAACAATGGACTGCCCGCGGGCAGATCTCAGCTCGTGTAGAGGTTGTCGATGCAACGGGTGTCTTGATCGATGCTTTTGTGCCACAGGCGACGGTACGAGC
>CANGVB010000106.1 GCA_947456995.1 Bryobacteraceae bacterium
CTCTTCAGAGGCACTGCTTGGAATTCTAAGCGATATCCTGGATTTCTCAAAAATTGAGGCTGGCCAGTTGAAAGCAGAATCGACGATCGTACCGATCCGGGAGTTGCTGCATGAAGTGGCCAATCTATTTCGCCCTACAACTGCAGGTAAGGGCCTGGATCTGAAGATTGAGATTGCACCACTCGTGCCTTCGCACATCCGTGCCGACGGGCTGCGAATTCGTCAGATCATTCTTAATCTTTTGGGGAACGCTATCAAATTCACGCCAAAGGGCGGAGTTGAGTTTAGGGTGGAATTTGAACCGATCGATAGCGAAGTACAAACTCTCCGGATCTCGGTAAGCGACACCGGGATCGGGATTGGCCGCGAGGGTCTGGAGCGGCTGTTTCAACCCTTCACGCAAGCTGAAGATTCCACCACACGCCGCTTCGGGGGCACCGGCTTAGGGCTTGCTATTTCAAAGCGTCTGGTGGAGTTATTGGGGGGGCATATCCATGTGGAATCGGAGTTGGGTAAAGGTTCCAAGTTCTGGTTCGCGCTGCCGGTTTCCACTGTTGAAGCTCCAACACCGAGTAGCGAATCGGGCGTTGCGAATCGGCAGCAAAGGAACGTCCACGTTCTGTTGGTAGAAGACAATGAAGTCAATCAACTGGTAGCAACGCTCATGCTGGACAGCATTGGCTGCACGTGGACTTGCGCCTCAGACGGCGCAAAAGCCATCGAACTGAATCAATCCACATGCTTCGACTTGATCCTGATGGATTGCAGCATGCCGGTGATGGATGGGTTTGAGGCGGCGCGGCATATTCGGTCTAAGTCGACGCATCAACCGCCGATTGTGGCCCTCACAGCTAACGTTTCGGCTGATGATATCGCCAAGTGCCTTGCCGCAGGCATGAATGCGCATTTGGGGAAACCGATCCGGATCCATGAACTGGAAAAGGTAATTTCGGACTGTGTTTCAAGTCCTGGGGGTAATACCAAAGAGGCGGCGCTAGCTGACTAGGGAATTCTCCGGGTCAGGTGCGAAGGATTTTGTCCATTGCCCTGCCCTTGGCCAATTCATCAACGAGCTTGTCGAGGTAGCGGATCTGTTGCATGAGCGGGTCTTCGATTTCTTCGACGCGGTAGCCGCAGATCACGCCGGTGATTTTGGAAACGTTCGGGTTCATTTGTGGGGCTTGGGCGAAGAAGGTTTCGAAATCGACCTTGTCATCGATTTGCTGCTGGAGGGATTTTTCATCGTAGCCGGTGAGCCAGTAGATGATGGTGTGCAACTCTTCTTTGGAACGGCCTTTCTTTTCGACCTTGGCGATGTAGAGCGGGTAGACGCGAGCGAAGGCCATTTTGAATGCTTTTGTGTTGTCCATTGACTTTTTGGTCCTGGTGGATGGGCGAGTGATTTGCTTCTGGAACTGATATGATCGCATCGCGATCTGCTACGACGCACCTCCCTTCTCTCAATTCATACGATCAGGCCGATGAGCATCCCAGGTGATCCTATCCCGGTGAGTAATTTATCAAAACTTGCAATCCTTGCGCGAGCGCCGGGGCCTGACCTACTGGAAGTAGCGGGCTTTGGTCTTGCCGTGATTGAGGTGAGCAGCGGGCTGCATCTGGATGCCAATCCCACCTATTGCCGGCTGACGGGCTGCGATCTTGCTGAATTGCGCCAAAAGACTCTTGCCGAGCTCATTTATCCTGAGGATCGTCACGCGCTAGTTTCCGGGGTAGCGGAGCTTCGTGCTGGGCTTGGTGAGCGTTGGCTGCGCGTGGTGCAGGTGGAAGATCCTGGTGGACAGCGGCAGGTTCTGATTGAAGATATTACGAGCCGCAAGTTGGGGGATCTCAAATGGGCTTCCAAGCGCGAGCGGTTCAACCTGGCCATGCGCGCTACTCACCAAGGCGTGTGGGATTGGGACCTGACACGCGGCACTGGCTACTTTTCAGAGCGGTACTACGAGTTGCTTGGCTACCAATTGGGGCAGTTGGCCCCGACATACGAAGCCTGGGTGGAGTTGATCCATCCTGAGGATCGCGACCGGATGATTGAGTGCATCGCGCAGCATCTGGTGCATCGTGCCCCCTACGACAGCGAGTGCCGGATGAGGCATGCAAACGGGGAATACAAATGGTTCCGGTGTCAGGGGCAAGCCCAGCGGGATGCTGAGGGTAAGCCGGTACGCATGAGCGGATCGATCACCGACCTGACGGATCAAAAGGGGAGCGAGAGAGAGACCCGCGAAGCCCAGGTGCGGCACCTCTTCGCTATCGAGTTGAGCGGACAGGTGGCGTATGAGTTCGATATCGAGCAAGGAATCGCTACTGTGTACGGAGACGCAGACGGGGTGCTGGGCTATTCTGCTGCCGAACTGCGGCCTGGGCTTTCCTTCTGGCTGACGCTGGTTCACCCGGAGGATCTCGAATTTCTTCAAAGCACTGTCGAGCGTCTGATCCACCAGGACCAGGCATTTTGCATTGTGTACCGCTTGCGGCTCAAGTCGGGAGAATATCGCTGGATCGAGGATGCCTGCCGTACTTTCTGGAATGAAGAGAAGACCAGCCGCCGCCTGATCGGGAGGCTGTCTGATGTGAGTGAGCGAGTGAAGATGGAACAGTCGCTTCGGGAATCCAACAGCGAACTGGAATCGCGCATCCGGGAACGAACTCTGGGACTGAGCATGGCCAACAGCGAGTTGCAGCAGGAAATTGCTCTCCGGAAGGGGGCAGAGGAGAGGCTGCACCGCAGCGAGGAGCGGCTGTTGTGGGGACTGAGTGGCTCTAAATATGGACTTTGGGAGTGCATTCTCGGAGCCAACCGGAGCCTTTATGTGGATGAAAACTATGCCCGGGTGCTGGGCTATTCTCACGATGAGATTTGCAGCCTGATCTCCAGTCAGCCCTCCAGACTGGTACACCCGGACGATTTGGAAGAAATGCGAGCCAGGGTTGCGGACAACCTCAATGGGAAATTGCCCTACTTTGAAATGCGGCACCGGCTACAAGCCAAAAGCGGATCCTGGACCTGGGTGCTTTCGCGGGGGCAAGTGGGCCCGCTGGGGGAGGGCATGGAGCAACGAATGGTAGGAACCATCTGCGATATCTCCAGCCAGATAGACCTGGAGGAGCAGTTACGGTTGGCTGTCGAAGAAGCGCAGAAAGCCAATCTAGCTAAGAGCAGTTTCCTGGCTGCGATGAGCCATGAGATCCGTACACCGCTGAACGGCATTATTGGACTGGGAAACCTTCTGCTTGGCACGACGCTCGATTCGGAACAACACGATTATGCCGACAAGATCACTTCCTGCGCCGATCATCTGCGGTTGATGCTGAACGACATTCTGGACTTCTCAAAGATCGAAGCGGGCAAGTTGGCAATGGAGAAGATCCCGTTTGCGGTGTCGCAAGTAATCGATGAGGCGGTGCGACTGGTGGCCCCGCAGGCGAAGAGTAAAGGGTTGAAGTTGTCGTGCGATCTGAGCGGGCTGCCGGACCAGATGGTGTTGGGCGATCCCGGGCGGCTCCGGCAGATCCTGCTCAACCTGCTGAGCAATGCCGTCAAGTTTTGCGCAAAGGGCAGTGTGGGCGTTTCAGCGGAGGTGGTTGAAACGAGGCAGGATGGAATCACCGTTCGGATTGAGGTTACCGATTCCGGCATTGGGATTTCCAGGGAGCATTTGCGGGATTTGTTCCAATCGTTCAACCAGGCCGATGCCTCGACGACTCGCAAGTTCGGAGGGACGGGGCTGGGCCTGGTGATCTCCAAACAGTTGACGGAACTCCAGGGCGGGTCGATGGGAGTCGAGAGCGAGTTGGGTGCTGGTAGCAGGTTCTGGTTCACAATTCCCTATGAGTGTGTTGAGACTGGGGCAGTCAAAGACGTGCCTGCGGTGGCAGTTGGCAGTCTTGCCGGATTGCGCATCCTGGTGGCAGAGGACAACGCCGTGAATCAACTGGTGGCCAAAAAGCTACTTTCCAAGCGCGGAGCCATAGTGGATCTTGCGGGTAACGGAAGTGCAGCAGTAGGGCTGGCCGCCGAAAACAGCTACGATTTGATCCTGATGGATTGCCATATGCCGGAAATGGATGGGCTTGAAGCGACCCGGGGGATCCGCGCCGCTGAGGGAGGCCTGCGGCACACTCCGGTTGTGGCACTTACAGCAGCGGCCACACTGAGTGAGCGCGAAGCCTGCTTTGAGGCAGGGATGGATGGGTATCTGAGCAAGCCGCTTGACGTTGAGCGGCTATTTGAGGTGGTTCGACGGCACGCGCTGCCGGGCTAAACTTTCTTGACAGCGGCCCCACAGAGCTTAGCTAGAAATGACGGTACATCACATAGGCGTCGACGTAGCCTAGCGTGGGATGCAGAAAGGCTCCGGGGAGACGTCCGACGATTTCGAATTGGAAATGTTGCCAGAGCCGGACGGCCCTTTCGTTTGTACTGACGACGAAGTTGAATTGCATGGCACGGAAGCCGCAGCTGGTGGCGTGTTCGAGGGAGTGGGTACACATGGCGCTGGCTACGCCTTTGCCTGTGGCTGCGGGTGCTGTCATGTAGCCGCAGTTGGCGACGTGCGAAGCGGGGCCGAGCTGGTTTGGGCGGAAAAAGTAAGTGCCGAGGATCTGGGCGTCGAGTTCTGCTACGAAGACTTCATGAGTGCGTGCGAACCAATAAGCGATCGCATCGGGCCGGGACATGTCGCGAGGGAGCGCGTAGGTTTCGCCGGCTCGAATGACGGGTTCGAGGATGTCCCAGATGTCTTGCTCGTCGCCTGGCTGGGCTGATCGAATGGTGAGCATGAGGGAAGTATTGCAGAATCCCGGGGACGCATTTAGTGGAATCGCAAGCGATTCCACTAACGTTTTTAAGGCGTGGCCGTCAGGATCTCTATTGCACTTATTAACGGAGGCTTTGCAGCTTCGCCTGCAAGTGAAAAACATGGCTGACCCTAGACAACTGACATCCCCATCGGCCTGGCTCGTTTTCATTGGCTTGTTGAGTTGCAGCCTTTGTTCTGGACAAACGAAAAACGACATCGAAAAACAACTCGATCTTCATTTCTCGAAGTACGATTCTTCGACCCCAGGTGTAGCGGTGGGCATTGTGCGGGATGGGAAAATTGCGCTTGTCAAGGGATATGGGACGGCGAGTCTCGAGCATCGAATTCCGGTTAGCTCCAACACGGTATTTCAAATCGGTTCGGTATCTAAGCAGTTCACGGCTTTTGCCATCTACCTTCTCGAGAAGCAGGGCAAGCTGACGCTAGAGGATGACATCCGCAAGCATGTCCCGGAAGTTCCAGATTTCGGCAAGACCATACGCATCCGCCACCTGCTGGCGCACAGCAGCGGGATTCGGGATCAGGCGGCTTTGCTAACGTTAGCAGGCTGGCGGATGGACGAAGTGTTTACGACGAGCCAGGTTCTGAGGGTACTCAGCCTCCAGCGAGAACTGAACTTTGAACCAGGAAGCGCTTATCTGTATAGCAATTCGGGCTACACGCTGGCGGCAGAAATCGTCAGGCGAGTGAGCGGCCAGACTTTCGCGGAATTCACCAGACGGAATATCTTTGAGCCGCTTCAGATGAGCAGTACGCAGTTCAATGACGACCACGAGATGATCATCAGGAACCGGGCTGACTCTTATTACAAGGAGGACGGCAGATACAAGCGGATCAACTTAAACGACGCCGTCGCTGGACCATCGAATCTCTACACGACGGCAGGGGACATGTTGAAGTGGGCGTTGAACTTTGAAGACCCTATCGTCGGTGATCGTGATCTGATCCGAAGGTTTAACGAGCCGTCGATTCTGAACAACGGTGAGCGTGTTGTTTATTACTCCTTGCCAGGAGATGTTGGCTACTACGCAAAAGGGCAAATTCAGAAGATCTACAGGGGCCTCAATGTACTCAGCCACGGAGGACATGCAGGTGGCTTCCGCGGTACGTTTTGGCGCTTTCCCGGACAACGCTTTGCCATGGTGCTGCTCAGTAACGATGAGCACTTTGCCCAATTGAACGACGCCGAAACCGTCGCGGATCTTTATCTGAATGGGCTTTTGAAGCCGAAGCAGAATCGAGGGGCCAGTGCCGCCGGGACGAGCCGGACGATTCCCAAACCCAACACCTCACTGAAGGATTTCGAAGGCCGGTTTTATAACGAAGAAATCGAGACGGCGTACACGGCCAGAGTTGTGAATGGACAACTGTTGCTGACTCACCTGCGGCACGGCGATATCCCACTGACTGACGCTGGCAAAGATCGCTTTACGGGCAGAATCGAGTTTCCGGCTCAGTTTGAGTTTGAGAGGGATGCAGCGGGTCAGGTAGTGGAGCTTCGGATCTCCAACTTTGGTGCCAAGAACGTAAAGTTCAAGCGATCGCCCAATGCTTCTTGAGCTTGGACCCAGTTGCATTGCGTATCAGTGGGCGGAGAGGCTTCGGAAACTAGCAGCGGCCTGGACGAAGGCGTCGACCAAGGGTGAGTTTTTGTTCTGCAGTGCGAGGCGCTCTGGCTGAAAGAGAGTGCCGATGAAGAAGGGGTGGGTGTTAAGTTCCATGGCACGTACTTCTCTGTTGTTGCCTCTGGCCGCAACTCGCAAGCCGGCGGCTTCAAAGGCGCTTTCAAAAGCAGGGTTGAAGCCGAAATTGCAGTGGTAGCCGAAGTGGTTTTCGCCTTGGCCGTAGAGGGCTGCGAGGCGGGAGCCGGGGGTTGCCACGACGGGCTCTTCTACTTCTACAAGAGAGCAGGAAAGTCGTGAGATGACCAGGCAGTCTTCAGTTGTCGCTGTTTCGGCATGGTCTGCGGTGGCGAGACCGAGTACGTTGCGAGCGAATTCAAGGACGGCATGCTGGAAGCCGCCGCAGGTGCCGAGGAAGGGGACTTTCGATTCTCGCGCCCAGCGGATTGCCTCAATGGCGGCAGCTTCGTTTTCGTAGGGGGATGCCGGAACGCACCAGACGCCGTGGTAGCCGTCGAGGGTGCCCAGTGTGGAGGTGTGTTTCCAGTCGAAGCTCAGGTTCTGCTGGCCGGCCAGTTGGAGCGCGAGTGGGATTGCCTGATGGGCGATGACGCTGGGATTGTAGTCTCCAACCAGGGCGATGCGGACTTGCATGGATTGAGGTTAACCTTGAATTGCCTTCTAGTGGGCTAGCTCGCCTACTTTGCCGTGGTCGCGATGGCTTGTGTGTTGCCGGGGCCGCTGAGTGGGGCTTAGGCAGCTTCGAGCTTGTGAACGGTTCGAGCGATGTTGTCGCCGGTTGTGCGGATTGCGACGCGGAGATCGAATTCGGATTGGAGATTCAGCCAGGTTTCGGGGGAAACACCGAAATAGGCACTCAGCCGGAGGGCAGTATCGGCAGTGATAGAACGGTTGCCGTGAACAATGGCGTGGATGCGGTTCGGAGGCACGTGGAGATCTCTCGCCAGCCTATTGATGCTGATTGCATTGGGCTTCATAAAATCCTCTGCAAGGATTTCACCTGGATGAATGGGGCCGAGTAACTTTGTTTTTGTCTTCATCCAAGCCTCAAGATTGAGACTAACTCAAGGCTCGCTGCGGAGGGTGACGAGGTCGTAGCCTTCGGGGGCTTTGAACTGGAAGAGTTCGGCAGCGAGTGGCGTGTTGCGTTGCTCGGAGCGGAAGGCGTAGGACATGCTGGAGCCGTCTCTTCCTGTTACTGTGACCAGGCTTAGCCGCCCGTCGGGTTCGGCGAAGAACTCGACGTATTCATAGGGAGATTTGGCGTTCTTGGGGTAGGCTTTGACTTGCCATTGGGGGCCGGATTGGGAGTGCTCGAAGCGGCTGAAGTCTCTGGCGAAGTCGAGCTTGCCTAGAAGAAATGCGAGGGGGGCGCGGAGGTCGTCTGAGGCCTTCATCGGGCTGACTTCGACTCGCCGGGCCGATGGGGTGACGTAATGGATCGTTTTGCCATCGCAGAGGAAAAGCTTGCCGGTGGGTTGAGAGTATTCCCAACGCATCTGGCCGGGCTTGCGCAGGTAGAGAATGCCGCGCTCGGTGACACGGCGGCCCTGGGCCACGGCCATGGTTTGCTCAAATTCACTCTTGAGAGTTTTGGGTGTGTTGTAGCGGGCTTCCACTCGTTTGAGTACGGTGGTGAGGTTGTCCTGCGCCTGGGCGGAGAGGAGAGCTAGGGTGATAAGCGGGAGATACGCCATGATTGATCGCTTTGTAGATGATAGTGCAGACGGTCGTGGAGCCGGCCGGGGCGGCCCTGCCAGAATTCCATTTCGACCGGACGCAGAAGGTAGCCGCCCCAAAAATCAGGCATCGGAACCGGCTGGCCTTCAAACCTCTGTTCATAGAGACGTCTGGCGGCCTCCAGCGTTTCGCGGCCTTCAATAACGCTGGACTGATTGCTGGCCCAGGCACCGATTTGGGAGATGCGGGGGCGCTCACGGAAGTAGATTTCGCTTTCTTCGCGGGTGAGCTTTTCAACTGTGCCAGAGGCACGAACCTGGCGCTCGAGTTCTTTCCAGTGGAAGCAGATGGCAGCTTTGGGGTTCGAGTTGAGGTCGCCGGCCTTTTGGCTTTCGTAGTTGGTGAAGAAGGAGAAGCCCCGGGCGTCGAGGGCCTTCAACAGCACCATGCGGACCGTGGGTTGACCGGTGGCTGAGACAGTAGCTAGCGACATGGCGTTGGCTTCGAGGAGTTTTGTGGAGAGGCAGTCGTCAAACCAGCGGTGGAATTGGGCGATTGGGTCGGGGATAGCGTCGGCTTCGAGGAGGCCGTTCATCTGGTAGTTTTCGCGGAGTTCGGCAAATGGGTTGGTGGGCACTTAGGTTTCCTTTAGTTTAGAAGCTCGGGTTGACGATGAAGCCGTCGGGGGGATGGCCGAGGAGGTTGTTTCGCGACAGTCCCCAGTACCAGAAGTGGGCGGCGATGTAAGCGCAGATGACGGCGTCGAGCTGGTCTTCGCAAGACTTAAGTTGGGCCAGGGTGTCGCCGACCGGTGGGA
>CANGVB010000107.1 GCA_947456995.1 Bryobacteraceae bacterium
AGCCGAGGCCGTTCCGGATTGAGTGAAGTTCCACTTGTGCCCATACTCAAATGATGGCTTGTTTTGGACTTTGTTGTCCAGCTACCAGCACTTAGTTCAGTCTCTTGTGTCGTCATGCGCAGAGTTCTCCCCGAAACTTCTTATCGGTCTGTCACTGCCTTGTAAGAGAAACATGAAATGCTGGTTGGTTCGTTATGAATCTTCTACTTCTGCTGGCTCTTTTCTCGCAATCCTCAGAGCGCCTCGAAACCTGGCGCCAACTACAAATGCTTGCCATCGAGCCCAATCTCCATCATGTCCAGGGGATCGACACCGAAGACAAACTTCTCTGGATCAGCTCTGTCGACGCCAAGGCAGGCAAAGGCTACCTCTCGAAGATCGATGCCGCCTCGGGGAAGTTACTGGCTCAGGTAGAAGTTCAACAGGGTAAACGAATCCACCCCGGCGGCATCACCCTCGATGGCGATTCCATCTGGATTCCTGTGGCTGAATACGACCGCGACGGGCCCACTACGATCGAACGCCGAAACAAGCACACCCTCGCCCTTGAATCTTCTTTTGAAGTCAACGATCACATCGGCTGTATCGCCGCTGGCAAAAGCTTTCTCATTGGTGGCTCATGGTCGAGCCGCACCCTCTATCAGTGGACCAAAAGCGGTGAGCAGTTGCTCAAAGCTCCAAACCCCATCACCACTTCCTGGCAGGACCTCAAGATGGATGGCGACCTTCTGATGGGCTCAGGCCAGATTACCCGCCAGCAGGGAGCCGTCGAATGGGTCTCCATCCCAGACCTTAAACTCGTCCGCCGCATCCTCACCGGGGCAACCGACAAAAGCTTCAGCTATGCCCACGAAGGCATGACCTATCGCAACGGCAAGCTCTACTTTTTGCCAGAAGACTTCCCCAGTCGCCTATTCGTCTTCGAAGCCCGCTAATCTGGAAGTCAGTCTTTATGTCCGCCCAACAAATTGCCGAAGAGCTCGGCCTCGTTTTTGAAAAGCAAACCCCTGGTTATCTGAACCTCTGCATCCGCTCGGGGAATCTCCTCTATAGCTCCGGCCACGTTTCCACCCTCAAGGGCAAACTCGGTGCCGGCGTTTCTACCGAAGAAGGCTACGGCGCCGCCCGCGACTGTGCAGCCAAAATCCTCAACTCGGTGTGGAATACCCACGGCACCCTCAATGGTCTCCGCGTCATCAAGGTACTCGGCTGCGTCAATTCAGCTGCTGACTACAACGACCATCACCTCGTCATCAATGGAGCCTCAGACCTGTTTCATCAGGTTTTCGGCAAAACTGGAGATGGCTTCCACGCCCGGTCTGCCCTTGGCTTCGCCAGCCTCCCTACGGGTGTTGCAGTTGAAGTAGAGGCAATTTTCGAAATCATTTCCTGATTCTGGTCAGGAAACCGTTACCCCGTCTTCGGCGAGATAGACCTTGCGCTCGCGAAACATCGCAAGGTTCGCCAGATGTGGGCCACTCACGGCTTGAGCAGCGATTTCTACCGGGCAGTTGGGCTGCTTGCGCGTCCGCATGCAGTCTGTAAAGTTCTGTATGTGCGCTTCTATCGGCACGGGCGATTCTTCTTCGATCGCCGGCGCGGTGCCCTTCTTCCAGGGCTCGGCAAAAAGCCGGAAGCCGCTGTCGTCAAGGATCATCGTGCCTTTGTCGCCATGGAAGGCGATCGACCAGCCGTTCTGGTAGGCATTGCCGTAGTCGAGCGTCCAGTTCACCAGGAAGCCGTCGTAGCCGAAGGTTGCACTGAATACATCCGGGTGCTCCGCTCCCGTCATCTTGGCAACAAAGCCCTGGCTCACGGCATTCTTTGGCCCAGTCACACCCATAAACCATTGCACGACGTCCATCAGATGTGTGCCTTGATCGGTCATGTTGCCGCCCGCGTAGTCGAAGAAGTAGCGCCAACTGCGAAAGCGCATCGGCTCGATCGGCCTTGCAAACGCCGAACCCAAAAAGCGCTTCCAGTCAATCTCACCTTCAAGAGGCGCGTTGTTCAGCGGCTTTGCGATATTCCAGAACCATTGCGGCCTCACCAGAGAGATTCTCCCCAGCGCCCCTTCGTCCAGCAACTTCTTTGCCTTAAAAATCGCTGGCGCGCTTCGCCGCTGCATTCCCACTTGTACGATCCGGTCGCTGCCGCGCACGGCGGCAATGATGCGCTTGGATTCCTCTAGAGACTTCGATACCGGTTTTTCAAGATAGGCATCCTTGCCTGCCTTGAGTGAGGCCAGCAGCATCGGGCAATGGTGATGGTCTGGCGAGGCAATCACTACTGCATCCAGGCCCTTCATGGCCAGCAACTCTTCGTAGTCGCCAAACACCTTGGCCTGCGGCGCATCCTTTAGTGCCTTCTCGATGTTGGGCTTGAAGACATCGCAAACCGCCACACATTGATTTCCCAGCCCACTGAATTTTTGATTCAGATAGCGCCCGCGCCCACCTACGGCGATCATGCCATAGGCAATGCGATCATTTGCTCCAAATGCACTTTGAGGGACAAAGAGTGGTGCTGCCGCAGCAGCAATTGTGGTGGAGATGGCGTCGCGTCTGTTCATAACGCCTTAACTCCATCACAGATTCCTATTCGGAGTAAAGCCCCTCGCGAACAGCCTTCTCGCTCCAGCCCCAGGCATCTCTGACAATCGTTTCAATGTCAGATCTCTCGGGCTTCCAGCCCAATACCTGACGGGCCAAATCGGATTTTGCCACCAGATGCGGCGGGTCGCCTGCTCGCCGCTCAAAGAGTTCATGTGGTACCGGCTTGCCACTTACTTTTTCAACTGCTTTGAGCACATCCATAACGCTGATGCCCTCGCCTGAGCCCAGATTCAGTGCTGTACTCTGGCCGCCTTTACTGAGATACTCCACACCCAAAGCGTGCGCTCGCGCGAGGTCACTGACGTGGATGTAGTCTCGCACCGCCGTGCCGTCAGCCGTTGGGTAATCGGTTCCGAAAACCTTTACCGGTGGCCTGGTTCCCAGCGCGCCATAGATGACAAGTGGAATCAGATGCGTTTCCGGGCTGTGCATCTCACCAATTTCACCATCCGGGTCTGCACCTGCGGCATTGAAATACCGAAGAGCCAGACAACGAAAGCCTCTGGCCTTTGTGTACCAATCGAGCAACCGCTCGACAAAATACTTGGCTTCACCATAGGGGTTGATCGGAGCCTTGGTCGCATCCTCCGGGATCGGGCTCGTTTCCGGGATTCCGTACACGGCAGCCGTCGAGCTGAAGACAAGCTGCTTTACCCCAACTGCATCCATGGCTTCCAGAAGATTTACGGTGATCGAGAAATTATTCCGGAAGTACTTGCCCGGATCTTTCATGCTTTCGCCCACGTTGATAGAGCCGGCAAGCTGCACCACAGCTTCAATGTTGTGTTCTCTCAAGGCCGCTTCAATTGCTGCCCGATCGAGCAAATCACCCTCAACCAAATCGCCCCATTGCACAGCCCACTGGTGACCGGCTGACATATTGTCGAACACTACCGGCACATGGCCTGCCAGGCGAATGGCCTTTGCCACGTGGCTTCCAATAAAGCCCGCTCCGCCACAAATTAGAATCTTCATCGCCCTCTTATTATCACCGACGTATGCCTTTGACGCTTCCTCGAAACAGGCTTGTAGATGCTGCAGCCAAGCCTCCTACGCCACCATCCCTATGTGTTTTCCAGGAAACATTCATCACGCCCCCGGCCTGCAGGCTCAGATAAATCTCACCCTTCCCCTCCCGATTCACCCAATCAAATCTCCTGCCTTCGGCCGGGCCGCTAAACTTGAAATTCAACTCCGCCTGATTTGTCTCATCTGGAACCTTATAGCGTGAGCGGTATGTACCTGACAACTTGCCATTTTGCACCTCCACTTCGAGGTGTACATACTGTGCAGCATAGGACCACTTTGCAGGAGCTTCTCCCGGGTTGATCGTATAGGTCCAAAGTCCAGAAAGCTGCTCGCCAAGGGCTGCAATCTTTGCAGGATTCCCGCCCTCTTCTGGCTCTATGTGGTTTGGTGAAGAAGCAATGATTGGCCCTTCGTCTGCACCCAAATGAGACCCCGATAGAGAACTGGCAAGAACAGCCGGTTCCTGCATGAACTGCCAAAGGATATAGCCCAGACCGAGTATCAGAAGCAACGAGGCGAGGCAAAGCGAGACACTTTGCACTTCGTGCCGGAGTTCTAACCCTGGGCTTTCTTCATCGGGCTTCAGCATATGCTCGCTGTTCTTATCGACGCCAAACCAGCATTCCGCTAGCCGTCCCAGCACCAAAAGTCACCAGACGGTCCACCATGGACATCGTCATCCGGCGGCTCTTGTTATCCGGCACGTAGAGCACATCGTTTGGCAGCAGTGGCACGTCTGGGGATTTTCGCGCCAAAATCTTCGCGAGCGGAATCGAAATTTCGTTGCGTCCATTCTCAGCACCCTCGCGGCGATAGATGAAAGCCTCATCCATTGCAAAGGGAAGTAATCCTTCACTTAAGGCCAGGACTTTCAATACTGTCGAATCGTAGCTGTCGCGCATGGCAAACGCTCCAGGCCTTTTCACGTTGCCCATGACAAAAATTCTGCTCGCCTCTGGTACCCGAATCTCTTCACCGCCACGAAGTTGAAAGTTGAGACTTCCATCTGCCTGGTCAATCAATTGCTTTACGGGAATCCGCAGAGGGAGGCTGCTTTGCTTCTCTGCTCCTGGTGTGGTTTGCGTTCGGCTGAGCAGGATTTCAGCGCCTGCATCGGTTGTCAATCCGCCGGCCCTGCTCAGTGCATCGAGTAGCGATATGTTGCCAAATGCCTGAAAAGTAAGCGGCTGCTTTACTGCGCCAATCACACTGATCGGCCGACTCACGTACTCAGCCACTGTCACCGTCACCACAGGATCTACCAGAATCTTGCCTTTTTCCAGCGCCGAAGCAATCAGGCCTTCCAATTCACCAGGAAATTTACCCTCTGCGGGAAAACTAGCTTTCAGCATCGGGATCTGGATCGATCCTTCCTGGCTTACTCGTACTGTTCGTGACAACTCTGGTGCACCATAGACACTCACGTTCAAGAGGTCGTTTGCGCCAATCCGCTGGGACGGGAGATTGGAGTTCACAACCGTCGGCCCGTTTAGTTGCTGTTGGGGTAAGGTCTGGCCCGCAGCTAGCGATCCAAGTGCCAAAAATACTAAGTAACGCATCTTTTTTCTCCTGATACCTTTAACGAATCGCGCTCATGCTGGCTGGGCGAAAGGGGCCCACCCAATCGGCTTCTACTTCTACAGCGATGCTTCGCTGCAGAAGGCTTAGGCTCAACACAACCATTGGTTTTTCCCGCACTGCCATCAATACCCCCCGCACACCTTCCAGCGGCCCGGCAATCAACCGGCATGGCCTCCCCAGCGCTGGAAATGGTGCTGGCCCAACAGGAAGCCTTGTCTCCGATACCCGCACCAAAGCTTCCAGTTCTTCTTCATCAACCGCTGACGGTTGCGCCGCAAAACCCACGATGGAATGCACCCCGGCTATAACCCCAATCTGTAGCCGTTGCGATGGGTGAAAGCGCACAAATAGATAACCTGGCAAAAAACGCAGGCTTAGAGGCTTAAACCCGTAGGCAAGCAGACGCTCACGCACCTGCGCATCAGCCCGGGCTTTCGTTCGTATTACAAAATGTGGATGTTTCGGCGCGGCAGCCGTAACCAGTTCGCGGACAAACAAATCCGCCAACTCTCCAATTCGCGGAGCATGGGTTCCCATCTAACATGCTCTATCGACCAACCAGAGAGTTGCTACGTATGCCGCGTCTATTTTCAGGGGCTAAAGCCCCAATCCGATTTGGCCTATGCCAGCGGCTTCAAGCCAACCTTCAGCTTGTTGAAATCATCACGGTCCAACGCTTTTGAGCTCACGATGCGAGCGTGAGGAACTGTTACCAACTGCGTATATTCGGCCCGGGATTCGGGGTAGAGTTCAATATCCTGTGCACCCTTGGAATCGAGTTTTGCAGCCAACTCCGCCGTTGTGTAGCCAAGAATCAACAAGCTGCCATCGGCAAGCTTGTGCATTTCATAGCTCTGGCGGGGCTGCTTGAGAAAGATCCCTCCATCGGAGCTTGCGGGTGTATAGCTAAAGCCATAGACACCATTTGAGATCTTCGCCCAGCTCCTTCCTTCATCCTCCTTGGATACAGGAACCACCCGGTTCGTCGCGCGTAATTGTTCAACACTGTTCTGAGCCATTTCGTTCTTCACTTTAAATTTCAACACAAAACTGTGCGAACCTGAAAGTTTCATCATGTCTCATGAAGCCAAACCGGTTCCGGTTATGGCCACGGAAGCTTGGGAAGACAGCCTTTCCGGCCATCTCCACTCCAAATTTGCTCAGGCGATCTTGAAAACGGAGTCCTTCCGGGGTCAACCCTTCGCCGAAACTACCCCAAGCGAATTCCATAATGTCGTTGTCTTTCTTCGCGACGATCATGCTTTTGACTATCTCTGCGACCTCACTGCTCTCGACTACCCCAAAGACGAAGCCCGATTTGAACTCGTAGCGATACTCTACTCCTTCACGCACAATCGCCGCGTGCGCATCAAAACTCGTTTCCCGGAATCTTTTCATCCCCAATCCCTCAGCGACGTATACCTGGCGGCAAACTGGCTTGAGCGAGAAATCTTCGACATGTTCGGCATCCATTTTGCCGGCCACCCCAATCTCAAGCGGATCCTGATGCCGGATGACTGGCAGGGCTTCCCTCTGCGTAAAGAAGTGAATATTCTCGATATGGATCAAAGCTGGGTCCAAAACAATCTTGGAATTGAGAGCGGCCAGTAATGGAATCTGTCAACCATCTTGAAACCTCGGAGATGGTGCTCAACATGGGCCCGCAACACCCGTCAACGCACGGGGTGCTTCGCCTTGTGCTCAAGCTGGATGGGGAGCGTGTCAAGGCTGTCGAGTGCGTGATTGGCTATCTGCACCGGGGCGTCGAAAAAATCGGCGAGAACCGAACCTACACGCAGTTCGCTCCCTACGTCGACCGGATGGATTACATTTCGGCCGTCTCAAACGGGCTCGGTTACTGCCTGGCAGTTGAAGGCCTGATCGGTGTCGAGGCTCCGCCGCGCGCCCAGATCGTGCGAGTCATCTTTGCCGAACTCAACCGCATTGCCTCCCACCTGCTCTGGCTCGGTACCAGCGCCCTCGATCTTGGCGCCATGACCGCCCTCTTTTATTGCCTCCGCGAGCGCGAGGAAGTACTCAAAATTTTTGAAAATTATTGTGGTGCACGCCTCACCACCCACGCCTTTCGCATCGGTGGCCTACAGTACGAACTGCACGATACCTTCGAAGCTGAAACCCGCGCCTTTTCTGAGATGTTCAAGAAACGTCTGGACGAATACGACCAGCTCCTCACCAACAATCCGATCTGGATTGAGCGTCTCAAAGGCGTCGGCATCCTCACGGCAGAGGAGTGCAAATCCTGGGGAGTTTCCGGCCCGATGATCCGCGCCGCTGGCCTCGCCTGGGATCTTCGAAAAGCGCAACCCTATTCCGGCTACGACCAGTTCGATTTCGACATCCCTACCCGCCAGGGCGCAGATTCCTATGATCGCTACCTCGTCCGCATCGATGAGATGCGGCAAAGCCTGCGCATCATTGACCAGGCTCTCGAGAAAATCCCATCGGGCGCAATCATGGCCAAGGTACCCAAGGTCTTAAAACCGCCCCCCGGCGAAGTTTACGTTTCAATCGAAGCACCCAAGGGCGAGCTTGGTTATTACATCGTGTCTGACGGTTCTCTCCATCCTTACCGCCTGCGTGTGCGCCCACCCAGCTTCATCAATCTCGCTTCTCTCGAAAAAATGGCTGTCGGCGCACTGGTTGCCGATGTAGTCGCCATCATCGGTACGATCGACATCGTGCTCGGTGAGGTCGACAGATAATAGGAAGACGCACTCAAAATGCTAGAAACCATCAAAAGGATCTTCCTCCTCGACCTGCTGCAGGGCCTCTGGGTCACCTTCAAGATGCAGCGTACGAGCAACATCACCACCGAGGAGTATCCCAAAGAGATCCCGAAAATTGGCGAGCGTTATCGCGGTGCGCCGCGCCTCAATATCAATCCCGACAACAGCGAAACCCTCTGCATCGGCTGCGATCTTTGCGCCAAGGCCTGCCCCGAAAACCTGATCGTCGTTGGCACCGAGCGCAATAAAGAAACCCGTCGCCTCGATCTCACCTATTTCACCTACGATCTCTCCCGCTGCATGTTCTGCGGCCTTTGCGAGGACGCTTGCCCCGTCGACGCTCTCGAACTTACCCAGGACTTTGAAATGGCGTCCTACACCCGCGAGGGTCTCATCTGGGACCGTCAAATGCTCGAAGAAGGCCCCCGGCCCACAAAATACACCCGCTAATGGAAGCTGCCCTCTTTTACATCTTCGCTGCCATCACGCTTGCCGGTGCTCTTGCCACTGTTACCCTGCGCAATCCCATTCATTGCGCCATCAGTCTCATTGCTTCGCTGCTTGGCATTGCCGGGCTCTTCCTCCTGCAAGCGGCAGAGTTTCTCTTCGCCGTCCAGATTCTGCTTTATGTCGGTGGCGTTATGGTGCTCTTTCTCTTCGTGATCATGTTGATCCACCTGGAAGAAGCAGCCAGGCTCCGCCAGTACAGCCGGCAATGGCCTGTCGCTATTGCCGCCCTGCTCGCTGTCTTTATCGAAATTGCCACTTTTCTGAATGCCGGTTTCCCCAGCCTTCCCGCAAGCCCTGCCCCCCGCCTGAATGCTCCCGGCAACACCGAGCGCATTGCAGATTCGCTCTTCTACGTCTATGCCCTCCCCTTTGAAGCCGCCTCGCTGCTCCTTCTGATCGCAATCGTAGGAGCCGTCTGGATGGCAAAGAAAAAAGAGGTG
>CANGVB010000108.1 GCA_947456995.1 Bryobacteraceae bacterium
AAACCCATCCTGCTCCAGATGAGGCACCTCTACCACATAGCCCAGCTCTCGAAGCTTGCCCGCAAAAAACTGCGCCTTCCGCGATAGTGGCGAAGAAGCAAATCCATGTAGATATACAAATTTCATGGTGTGAACTTGAGTTCGGCATCAGCACCAAACTTCTGAAAATCCTTATATTCGTATTTCGTCTCAATCATCAAAACCCCATTCACCCGCCGCACGTAATTTACACTCAGCGGCAGCACCGCTCCAAATTTGGATTCCGTGTACTCGATGATCCCCTCATCAGAAATCTGAACATTGTTCTGGGTGATCAACGAAGAAAGCTGAATCTTGAGCGGGCGCAAATCAGACGCGCGCAACCAGATCACTCCGCTCAATGGCTGCTGCATCGCCTGCTTGCCATCAAACACCGTCACCGAAGCCCCGCCATCCGTGCGCGAGAACGCATAAACACTCACCCTGTCCGCCCCCAAAAACTCCTGCGCCTTCCACTCAAAGCGAATCTTGTCGATCTCACCAAATCGGAAGAGCAACAGCGACAGGCTGTAATCCGTCGCCAGTCCATCCAGTCCATACTTGGTGAACTCCTCCATCATCTTTAGCCTGGCCTGTTCATCATCGCCCTTCAGTCCAAAGGCCAGCCTCTCCCGCGCCTTCTTCGGTGCCATCACCGAACGCCCGTCCACATCGATTACCTTCCGCAACTCATACCAAACGGGATTCTCTTTTCCCCGCAACGCATACCCAAGCTCCGACCGAATAACGCGCTCGCGAATCTTCGGCTCAATCGGCTTCAGCGCCGCTTCCCCCACCCTGATCCGCATCCGCGTGGAATAGCTGATCGACTTCTGCTGCAACACCTCAGTGCCAATCAGATTCGGCAACTGCTCGGCAAACGATTGCGCCTGGCTTGCCAGCCTTGCCTTGTCCAAAGGCACCTGCTGCGCCAGCAGACTCACCGATAAAAGCCAAATCATTCCCATCAATGGAATCTTCGCACGACCAAGTACAATCAGACGTATGCGCTTGCTTCTCCTCGTCTTTGCCTTTGCCTCCCTACTGGCCGCTCAGGGCCTCGAGTACATCAAAGCCAACTACACCAAATACGAGCACCGCATCCCCATGCGCGACGGCAAGCGCCTCTTCACCAGCGTCTACATGCCCAAAGACGTCTCCAAACAATACCCGATCCTCCTCAACCGCACCCCCTACAGCGTAGCCCCTTACGGCGTCGATCAATACAAAGCCGACATCGGCCCTAGTCCCCTCTTCGGCAAAGACGGCTTCATCGTCGTCTATCAGGACGTCCGCGGCAAAGTTATGAGCGAAGGCGAATTCATCAACATGACGCCACACAAGCCGGTCAAGAAGGGCACCACCGACGTTGACGAATCCAGCGACACCTACGACACCATCGAGTGGCTCATCAAGAATCTTCCCAACAACAACGGCCGCGTCGCCACCTGGGGCATCTCCTACCCCGGCTTCTACACAGCAGCCGGCATGATCGACGCCCACCCTGCTCTCAAGCTAGCCAGCCCCCAGGCCCCGATCACCGACTGGTTCACTGGTGACGACTTCCACCACAACGGAGCACTCTTCCTCCCGCACGCCTTCAACTTCCTCTACTCCTTCGGCCAGCCCCGCCCCGAGCCTAGCCTCCCCAACCGCCAGGCCTTCGATCACAAAACCCCCGACGGCTACAAATTCTTCCTCGATCTCGGCCCCCTCTACAACGCCAACGAGCGTCACATGAAGAACAACGTCCAGTTCTGGACCGACATGATGAAGCACCCCAACTACGACGAATTCTGGCAAAGCCGCAACCTGCGTCCACACCTCAAAAATATCCAGCCCGAGATCCTCACCATCGGTGGCTTCTTCGATGCCGAGAATCTCTACGGCGCTCAGCAAGTCTTTAAGAATGTCGAACAGCAGGGCTTCGCCAAATCCAATCGCATCGTCATGGGTCCCTGGTTCCACGGCGGCTGGGCTCGCGACGCCGGCTCAAGCCTCGGCGACATCAGCTTCAACTCCAAAACCAGCGAGTGGTATCGCGAAAACGTAGAACTCCCCTACTTCAAGTTCGTATTGAAAGACGGCCCAGACCCCAAGCTCCCCAAGGCCCTCATGTTTGAATCTGGCTCTAACGTCTGGCGCCGTTACGATGCCTGGCCCCCCAAAGAAGCCAAGGCCAAAACTCTCTACTTCCACTCAAGCGGCAAGCTCAGCTTCTCTCCCCAATCTGAAGCTTCGCAAGCCTTCGATGAACACCCCAGCGACCCCGCAAAGCCCGTCCCCTACATCCCCCAGGTTGCCAACCGCATGACCCGCGAGTACATGGTGATGGATCAACGCCACGCCTCCACCCGCCCCGACGTCCTCACCTACGTCACCGACGAGCTCGAAGAAGATCTCGTCCTCGCCGGCCCCGTCTCCCCCAGCGTCTTCCTCTCCACAACAGGCACCGACGCTGCCATCATCGTCAAGCTGATTGACGTCTTCCCCAACGACTTCCCAGACCCCACACCCAATCCTGCAGGCGTCACCATGGGCGGCTACCAGATGCTGGTGCGAGGCGACGTCTTCCGCGCCCGCTTCCGCGAAAACTATTCCACGCCCAAGCCCTTCGTCCCCGGCAAGGCCGAAAATATCGAATGGAAACTCCCCGACGTCAACCACAGCTTCCGTAAAGGCCACCGCCTCATGATCCAGGTCCAAAGCACCTGGTTCCCGCTCGTCGACCGCAACCCCCAGAAATTCGTCCCCAACATCAACGAAGCAAGAGAAGCCGATTTCCAAAAGGCCACCCACCGCCTCTGGCGGGCCAAAGACACGCCCAGCAGCATCGGTGTCACGGTTCTGCCCCCCTTGACAAATTAGAACAATTCTAAAATAATAAGAGTTATGAAAGCAGTCTCACCGGAACTCTCCGTGGCGGATCTCCGGGAGCGCTGCCATCAGGCGGGCCTTTCCCTCACTCACCAGCGGCTGGTCATTTATGAGCAACTGATGAAGATGGGCGATCACCCAGCCCCCGAAGCTGTCTTTGAGCGGGTGCGGAAGCAAATTCCTTCGCTCTCTCTGGCCACGGTTTACAACAACATTAAGATCTTTGTCGAGCACGGCTTGCTGCGAGAGCTAAGCGTCCATCGCGGCTCCTTGCGTCTCGAAAGCAATCTCGATCCACACCACCATTTGGTCTGCACCAACTGCAAGGCGATTGAAGATATCGATGAATCCGATTTTCAACCGATTCGCCTCAAAAAAGCGCTTCCAAAGGGCTTTACGGTGCATCGTTTTAGTGTGGAAGTGCTCGGGCTCTGCAGCAACTGCTCCGGCAAGATCCGGCAATAATTTCTAATTCACAGTGAGGTTTTTAACATGCTTGGTGTAGGACAAACTTTCCCCAGTTTCTCGGTAGCTGCAACAGTCAGCACCGAAAAGAATAAGACTTTTGAGACGATCACCGAATCGTCCTACGGTGGCAAATGGAAGGTATATTTCTTCTGGCCGAAGGATTTCACCTTCGTCTGCCCCACCGAAATCGCCGCCTTCGGCCGCGCCAACAGCGAATTCGCTGATCGCGATGCCCAGGTTCTCGGTGGCTCTACCGACAGCGAATTTGTTCACCTCGCATGGCGCACCCATCATGAAGACTTGAAGGACCTCCCCTTCCCGATGCTCGCCGATGTCAAGCGTGAACTCAGCACCGCCCTCGGCATCCTCGACCCCAACGCCGGCGTCTGCCAGCGCGCCACCTTCATCGTTGACCCCCAGAACATCATCCGCTTCGTGATGGTCACTGACTTGAGCGTAGGCCGCAACCCGCAGGAAGTCATCCGCGTCCTCGACGCTCTCCAGACCGACGAACTCTGCCCCTGCAACTGGAAGCCCGGCGAAGAGGTAATCAAGCTCTAATGAGCTTTCAAAAGCTTCTGGATTCACTTCCGTCCTACGCCAAGGACATGAAGCTGAACCTCAGTTCTCTGGTAAATCAGCCGGAACTGACGCCCGTTCAAACCTGGGGCACACTAGTCGCCTCAGCCATTGCCTGCCGCAACATGGAAGTCACCGAAACGATTTTCACCGAGGCAGAAAAACACCTCACTCCCGAGCAGATGACTGGCGCGAAAGCCGCCGCCACCATCATGGCAATGAACAACGTCTACTATCGGTTTTTGCATCTTACGCCCAACGAAAAGTACGCGACGATCCCAGCCAAGTTACGCATGAACATTATGCGCTCACACGGTGCCGATCACCTCGACTTTGAACTTTGGTGCACCGCCGTAAGTGCCATCAACAATTGTGGAACTTGTGTCGCCTCCCACGAAAAGGTACTCCGCGACAAAGGCGTCCCAGAGGAAACCATCCTCGCCAGCGTCCGACTCGCCGCAGTCCTTCACTCCATCGCGACGATCCTCGAAGCCGAAAGCATCGAGCCCGTCTACTAACCAACCATCCCCTCGGGCGGTGCCGTTCTCTATCAAGCGGCATCGCCCAAACTAACTTCTCGGCCTACCTTCCTCTACAAACCCCGATCCCGTTTGATTTAATGTCTCCCCTCAGCTCGAATTAGGCCCTCGCGAAACTCACTGCGTCAGCGCTTAACCTCGCCAGAAAGGCCTCACGATTCGCGTGGGTCTCATCCACATGCGGAGGCGGAGTATGCATGAACGTGAAGTGCCCCGCGCCTTCTTCAATCCGCAAATCTACCGTGACCCGGTTTTGCAGCGCGCGCTTGAGCATTTCGCCTTGAGCTGGAGGCGTTATCGTATCTTTCGTCCCGACCCACGTAAGAATGGGAATCCGAACTCCGTCCAGCGCGCCCGGGGCCTGAAAGAAGCCCGTGGCGGGTGTAAGCAAAACCAGTCTTTCCAGACGCTCGTCCCGGTCGATGCTCACCGGGACGCCAGGCCCCATCCACGCTTGTCCTCCCGCCATCGCCAGAAGCACCGTAGTTCCGATCGAATGCCCCAGGCCAGTCACACTAGACTTGCCTGGAACGATTGCATCAACCGCCAGTCGCAGCCGGCGGGCGCGGAGCAGCAGCTCATCCGTTGTCACTTGCGGGCGAACGAGCCTGTCGAAATGAGGCGCAACCACAGTTACACCACTCTCAGCCAGGGCTTCCAGCAGCGGCAGGTGTCGTTCTGGATTTCCTCCCCCACCAACCGCGAATATCGCAAATCGAAGCGGATCCCTCCCCTCAATCAGCGTTGCGTCAAAGCGCTCAGAACCGTCCGCGAGCGATATCCTCGACATCTCAACCCTTCGCCTGCGCCGTCCCGTTCTCCTGAAACGCCGCCCCGCCCACCGCCACCATCGCCCCGCCATCAGCCATAAACGCCGTCCCCGTAATAAAAGTCGAATCCTCGCCAGACAAGAACGCAATCACCCGCGCAATCTCCTCCGCCTGCCCCAACCGCTCAAACAAATGCACTTTCTTACAAGCTTCCATCGCCGCCTCCGGGTCATCCGTCAAAGAAGCACTCCACCGCAGCATCGGAGTATCAATCGCCCCCGGACAAACGCAATTGCAACGAATCCCTTGCTTTGCATAATCCAGCGCAATACTCCGGGTCAAGCCCAGTAACGCATGCTTCGACGTCACATAAGCCGCGCTATTCCCCACCGCCCCAACAGACTGTACACTCCCCACCAGCGAGATCGGCCCGCCCCCAGTCTCAAGCATCTTCGGAATCACCGCCCGGCACACCTTCAGCGCCGCAGTCACATTCACCAGCATCGTCCGCTCCCACACCTCATCGGTCGTCGTCGTCGCCGTCCCATAAGTCTGGATCCCCGCGCTATGCACCAGAATGTCCACCCGCTCAAGCTCACTCAAAGCCTGCGCAATCGATTCATTCGAAGTGATATCCACCGGCTTGTCTTTGGACTGTATGTCCCAAACCACCACCTTCGCGCCGCGCTCTTCCAGCAGCCTCGCCGTAGCCAGTCCGATGCCGCTGGCACCACCCGTTACAATCGCCAATTTTTGAGAGAAGCTCATCACGTTTACTGTATGATGACTTTCAGAACCCCAGGAGAATTTCTTTGACCCCCTCTACGTCCCGTCGTTTCTTTCTTGGTGCCGCAACAGCTGCCGCCGCACAGCGTGTCATGGGTGCAAATGAGCGCGTAAACCTTGTCCAGATCGGTGTTGGCGGCCGTGGCCGAGACCACATCAATACCTATTCCTCGCTCCCCAGCCTAGTCAACATTTCAGGCGTCTGCGACGTCAATCAGGCCGCCCGCGAGCGCGGCCAGTCCATCGTCATCAAGGCCGGCGGAGCCAAGCCCAAAGAGTACGACAACATGAAGCAGGTCTTCGCCGACAAGAGCGTCGACGCGGTCTCCATGGCCACTCCAAACCACTGGCACGCCCTCGGTGCCATCTGGGCCTGCCAGGCCGGCAAAGACGTCTACTGCGAAAAGCCCGCCTCCCACAACATCTATGAAGGCATGCGCATGATCGAGGTCGCCCGTAAGACCGGCCGCATGGTTCAGATCGGCTCCCAAAGCCGCAGCACTCCTCACAAGATGCGCGCCATGCAAATGCTTAAAGAAGGCGTCATCGGCAAAATCTACCTCGCCAAGGGCCTCTGCTACAAACGCCGCAAGTCCATCGGTCGCGCACCAGAACTCGACACTCCGCCACCCGGAGTCGATTGGGATCAGTTCCTCGGCCCGGCTCCTCTACGCAAGTTCACTCAACTCCGCTTCGCCTACAACTGGCACTGGTTCTGGGATACCGGCAACGGTGACATCGGTAACCAGGGTGTCCACGAAATGGATATCGCCCGCTGGGGCACTGGCCTCTCCTGGCCCAAATCCGTCGTCTCTACCGGCGGCAAGTTCGTTTACGACGACGATCAGGAAACCCCCAACACTCAGTCCACAACTTTCGAATATCCCGGTGGTCAGCAAATCGTATTTGAAGTCCGCGGTCTCCCCACCGGTCCCGATTGGCCCCTCCCCAAGCGCGGTGCCAACACCATCGGCAACATCTTCTACGGCTCAGACGGCATCCTCGCCATCGACGCCGACGGCTACAAAATCTACAAGGGCGAAGAACTCGTCCTCTCTGAAGATGGCAAGCCCGAAACCAAAACCTGGGACACTGCCCCCCATATGGAAAACTTCCTCAAAGCCGTCAAGAGCCGCAACTACAAAGATCTGAACGCAGAGATCGAAATCGGAGCCATCTCCGCCGGCCTCTGCCATCTCGCCAACATCAGCTACCGCACCGGCAAAAAGCTCGACTTCGACTCCACCAAAATGAAGTTCGTCGGAGCCCCCGATGCCGACAAGCTGCTCACCCGCGATTACCGTAAACCTTATGTCGTCTAACCCTGAAATCTTAACTACTACCGTCGGGTCTTATCCCGTTCCAGAATGGCTTGCTGCACTCCCCAGTGAACAGGCCCGCCTTGATGCCACCCGCGTTGTCTTCGACATCCAGAAACAGGCTGGCATCGATCTCCCCACCGATGGTGAGCTCTACCGCTTTGACGTCAATCATCCCGACACCAACGGCATGATTGAATACTTCATCCGTCCCATGGGCGGCATCCGTTCTGATGTCGGCCGCAGCGATCACGAAGCCTTTGCCGCCAAGCAAACCATGGGCTTTCGCCGCAAGGCCGCAGGCGTCGTAGAAGGCCCCCTCGGCGAAGGTTCGCTTAACCTCCTCGGCGATTGCGAACTCGCCGCCAGCGTCGCCGGTGGCCCCTTCAAGTTCACCGTCACCAGCCCCTACATGCTGGCCCGCACTCTTCTCGATAACCACTACGGCAGCTTCGACAAACTCACCATGGCCCTCGGCGAAGTCCTCGCCGGTCAGGTCCGCGATCTGCCCTGCGCCTGCGTCCAGGTCGACGAAGCCAACATCCCCGGCAACCCCGAAGATTGGCCTCTCGCCGCCAAGTCGATGAACCTCGTCCTCGACGCCATCACCTCCACCCGCGCCGTCCACCTCTGCTTCGGCAACTACGGTGGTCAAACCATCCAGAAGGGTCACTGGCAGCAACTCGTTGAGTTCCTCAACTCCCTTCACTGCGATCACCTCGTCCTCGAACTCGCCCATCGCCCCGTCGACGATCTCCAGTCCCTCAAAGACATCGCCGGTCACATCCGCATCGGCATCGGCGTAGTCGACATCAAGGTCAACCACATCGAAACTCCCGAAGAAATCGCCCGCAGCATCGAACGTGCCGAAAGCGTCCTCGGTGCCGGCCGTGTCGGTTGGGTACACCCCGATTGCGGCTTCTGGATGCTCAAGCGCAGCATCAGCGATCGCAAGATCGAAGCCCTCGTCAAAGGTCGCGACCTCTTCCTCGGCCGCAAATGATCCAGCTCACCAGCGGGCCGGCCATCAGCCACCCCTCATACTTTCTGCAGTCGAGCTTCTTCCCTGGGGACGAAGCTCTCTTCTACACCTCTTACGCCAGCGGCTCGGCGCAGATCTATGAGTGCCCCTATCCAACGGGCAACCCCGCACGACAACTCACCCACGGCGAGATCGGGATCCACCCCTTCTCGCCAGCCCTTCATCCAAACGGCGAAGACCTCTGCTACGTCCGCGCCGGCGCAGTCCTGAAGCTCAACCGCAAAACCGGCATCGAAACCGAAATCACCCGCCGCGACGGAGCCTCCATCGGCGAATGCTCCATCAGCGCCGACGGCCTCTGGCTCACCGCCGCAGCCAAGATCGACGGTCAGAACGGCATCCTCTGCGGCCGCTGGGATGGCACCGGCTGGCACTTCATCCCCTACCCGCGCACCATCATCCACCCCCAGTTCCACC
>CANGVB010000109.1 GCA_947456995.1 Bryobacteraceae bacterium
AGAGAAAAAAGTTGGCAAACTGATTCTCTTCGCGCTTGCTGGGTCTGTTCTGTTAGTAGCGCTTGTGATCTTCTACTACCGGGGTATGGAGTCTGGTGAGATGGTTTCTTACAAGCCTGTGGTTCAGGAAAGCCTTGGGCTCGGCCCCGAAGATGATTATTTCGCTGTTGTGCGAAAACTGGGTTCTCCTCATGCAGATCGATGGAAGGCAGAGGGTGAGAGTCTTCAGTATCGAGTTCTTGAGTATCCAGCCCGTAGTCTGAATGTGATCCTTGCGGGCAGGGAACGAAAGCAGGCCCTATATGTTGGCGCGATGGATCGAGACTGGAAGGTGATCGACAGCGTCAATCAAAAGGGTGGCTCGAATACCTACCGAGTCCTATCGAAGCTGCCCAAATTCTAAGCTGTCTGATGTGCCGGGTTTCCAGAAGAATCCAGGCTAAGCCTCGCGCTGCCGGATTCCGAAATGTAGTCAATCTGGAGAGTAGGAGATTCAATTGGGGCAGGGCCAGCCACCCCTATCGAACAAGTGAGGTCTATCCGCATTTGAAGACTCAAGCAAAGTTGTCTGAGTTTTTGGGCCAATTGATGGATATCTACCGCAGTGCAGGACCCACCTGCCTTGAGGCATAGCCGCTTCCAGGAATTCCACGCTGCTGGGGTGAATTCTGTCAGCGATAGCAAGTGAGGTGTGATCTGGAATCTACGCAGCTCTGCTGCCCACTCAGGGGATGGCTCAAGGGCAAGGTCCATTGCAGGGTCTGTCAAGAGGATCAAGTGCCTCGACGCATCATTTTGCGGAAATGCGGTAATGAGGCGATCCACTGCTGATTTGAAGGATTTGCCCACCAAATTCTCAGAACTATTGAATCGGTAGGACTGGAATGGCTTGAACGAAGAGAATTCAATTGCGCCGGGACGATCCCGATTTGCGACAGGCGTTAAGGGCCAACTCTGCACTGTCCAGGCGTCGTTGCTTCGCCTGGTTTCGAATGCCATCTCCAGCGATTCCTGTAGCCGTATTTGCAGGCGCTGGCTGGATTTAGGGGCCAGAATTGCTACGTCCATTCGAGTTTCTGCCTTTTGGTACTTGAGCTGGAAATGGTCCAAAATCGTACCGCTACTCCGAATCAGAAATTGGGTAGGGAAGATCCGATCTGGAAGCACGGGCAATCCATTTGAGTTCAGTAAAGTGAGCGACACTTCGACTCGGCCGAGCCCCAGGGATTGATAGTTCTGGGACTCAAAGAACAGACTTGGAAGAGCAGCACAAGCCGCTTGAAACTGTTTGATGCGTCTTGCCGCTCGAAGCATTGTGGAGTGTTTAGGGCCTGAGGAATCGCGCAGCTTCTGTTGGAGATAAGCAAGAAGACGCGGATCTTGCGTTTGGCCCATAGCCCAAATCGCTGCCAATTGATGCCGGGTATCGGCAGTTTCGGCAGATTCAATCAACCGCCTCCGCGCCGAAAGCTGACCGGCCCTGTGCAGGCCGAGAAGGGCATTGATGGATTCTCTGATGTGCGGCCGGTTGGAGTGCTGCTCGAATCGATCCAGTGCTGAGGCGTCCTGGCGCCCCCACATCGACTGAAGGCAATTGGCACGAACCCGCGGATTTTCGTCTTCGAGCAGAGGGAGTAGGTCGGCAGCAGGGTCGACCTTAAGAAGCAGGAGAGCAGCTTTTGATCGAATGCGGGCGTCCGAATGGGAACTCATCCTGCCCAGCAGCGCCGCCGCACGTAGCGGATCGAGGCAGTTCGTTAAGATCTCAAGACGCCTTGCAATGCCTTCAATTGATCGTGTGTCCGAAGACTGTTCCAGCAAGTCAGACAAATTCTTGGCCCAGGTAGGGGGGAGCTTCGGGTCTACCCTGCTGGCAAGGGTGGCCAAATGAAGGGATTCCTGTAGGCTAAGCTGCTCAGAGGCAAACAACAGGGACTCCAGCTCCGATTCCTCTTCGCGAATCAGGAAAAGTACAAGCCGTGAGAAGCGGCTGTCCTGTGCGGACTTCAGGTAATCAACGGCTCGGCTGAAAAAGCCGGAGTGATCTTCATCCTTCCAGCACCTGAGCAGTTTCCAGCCCTCAGTCGGTTTTGAACCGAAGTCTTGCTCCAGTTCAACAAACGAATTCGATGATTCCCTCACTCTACGCTTGTCGGCAAGTTGGGCGAAAAGTTGAGCAAATTGCAACGGAAGGCCTGTTGTTATTGGTTCATATTGAATTTCTGACCTTTAAGTTGTGATAGCCTTTGTTGAATATGAAATCTGTGGGAAATGTTCTCGTTTGGGTTGCCATCTCGTTGCTTGGGGCGGGGTGTCTGGCGGCTGTAGCCTTCAATCGCGGAGAGTCAATCAACTCCATGTGGATCGTTGTCGCAGCGGCCTGCGTCTATCTGGTTTCCTATCGTTTCTACGGTACTTTTATCGCAACCAAGATTCTCAGTATGCGAGCTGACAGAGCTACGCCTGCAGAACGCCTTCGAAATGGACATGATTTCGAGCCAACGAATAAATGGATTGTGTTTGGACACCATTTTGCTGCCATCGCCGGGCCTGGCCCGCTGGTTGGGCCAACGCTTGCAGCCCAGTTTGGGTATCTTCCTGGCACGCTTTGGATTATTCTTGGTGCCGCTTTGGCCGGCTCTGTTCATGACCTGCTGATTCTGGCTTTTTCAATTCGCCGTGATGGAAAGAGCCTGGGACAGATGGTGAAAGAAGAGATCAGTAATGTTGGCGGTGTGACTGCGATGATTACGGTTCTCCTGATCATGATCATCCTGATGGCCGTGATTGGGCTGGTGATCGTGAATGCCCTTAAGGGCAGCCCGTGGGGTACCTTCACCATTGCTGCCACCATGCCGATCGCCATCTTCATGGGCCTTTATCTTCGATTCTTCCGCCCTGGCCGTGTCATTGAAATTTCTGCCATCGGATTTGTACTGGTTGTGCTTAGCATTTTCGGCGGGAAATGGGTGGCTGAATCCGCAACCCTCGCGCCATACTTCACCTTCGGCGGCACCACACTTGCTCTGATTCTGATTGCTTATGGGTTCTGTGCGAGCGCTCTTCCTGTGTGGCTCCTGCTTGCTCCGCGTGACTACCTCAGCACTTTCGTCAAGCTGGGAGTGGCCGCAATGCTAGCTGTGGGCGTGCTCTTCGTGCGGCCCGAATTGAACCTGCCTGCGATGACCCGTTTTGTGGATGGGTCCGGACCAATTTTTGCGGGAACGGTTTTCCCGTTCTGCTTCATCACGATTGGCTGCGGTGCGTTGTCTGGCTTTCACTCGCTAATCTCATCTGGCACTACATCGAAGCTTCTCGCTCGCGAGAGTCACGCTTTGCCAGTGGCCTATGGCGGGATGCTGGTGGAGGGGATGGTGGCGATCATGGCGCTGATCGCCGCTTGTGCGATGGAGCCTGGAGTCTACTTTGCGATCAATTCCCCGGGCGGAGTGGTTGGTGCTTTGCCCGAAGCAGCTGTAACGACAATTACCGGTTGGGGATACCCAGTGACAGTTGCCCACATGGAAGAACTGGCACGTAGCGTGGGCGAGAGCAGCCTTTTCGCCCGCACAGGCGGGGCACCTTCTCTGGCGCTAGGCATGGCGCACATCTTCTCTCAGGCGTTGTCGATGACCTCCGACGGCGGCAAAGCGATCCTCAGTTTCTGGTATCACTTCGCGATCATGTTTGAAGCGCTGTTCATTCTGACGACAATCGATGCTGGAACTCGAGTGGGCCGCTTCCTTTTGCAGGATCTGGTGGGCCAAGTCTACAAGCCATTCGGGCGTACCAGCTGGATGCCTGGGGTTGTGATCGCCAGTGCACTGATTGTTTCCGGCTGGGGGTGGTTCCTCTATCAGGGCGTGCTGGACCCGCTTGGAGGAATTAATTCGCTCTGGCCACTATTCGGAATCGCAAACCAGCTTCTGGGAACAATCGCTCTCTGTCTTGCCACCACGGTGTTGATCAAGATGTTCCGTGCGAAGTACGTGTGGGTGACGGCGATTCCACTGGCCTGGATGCTGAGTGTTACCTTCTCGGCAGGCTGGATCAAGATCTTTGCTACCAACCCACGGCTCGGCTTCCTCGCGCGTGCCGATCAATTGGAGGGGCAAATTGCAGCCGGAAACCTGACCGCTGCCAAAGTGTCACAGCTTCAGCAATTGATCTTCAATGAACGGATGGACGCAGCCATCTGCGGCCTTTTCCTGATTCTTACAGCGACGATTGTTTTTGAATCGGCAAGATCCTGGGTGCGCATTCTTCGCAGCTCAACGGCCACTTCTGTGAGTGAAACTCCTTTCGTCGCCACCCGACTGCAAGTTGGAGAAATCTAGAATGAAGCTGCTGTGCCTGCCTCTGCTTGTTTTGACGCTTGCAGGGGCGCCGCCCCCACCAGTGCCTGATTTGCGCGACCAGGCCAAGCTGCAGCAATCCTGGCTGAAATACAGGCTGGAAAAGAACTTGCCCGATCTGATGCGCAAGCACGGAATGGATATGTGGGTGGTTTCGAGTCGCGAATACAACGAAGACCCGGTTTTCTACTCGCTTGTCTCGCCAACGATGTTTGCTGCCCGGCGCAGGACCATCTATGTCTTCTTTGATCGTGGCCCTGAAAAAGGCGTTGAGCGTCTCGCTCTGGGTGGCGGCTCACAAGGTGGACTCTATGAGGTGTATCGAGATCCTGATAGCGGTATCGAGCTCTACGGCGACTCCCAATGGATGCTGCTCAAGAAATTGATCGACGAGCGCAAACCCTCCAAGATTGCGATCGACGTTTCCCAAACGCATGCATTCTCTGATGGACTCTCGGCCGGGGAACGCGAGCAGCTGGAGGAGGCGATTGGCCCAGAAAACCGCAAGAAACTTGTCAGGGCAGAGGGGCTGGCGCTGGATTTTGTTGCGCTTCGCGCTCCCGAAATGGTGCCTGTTTATCAGGGGCTGATGGAAAACGTCCATTCCATCATCAGTCGAGCATTTTCCAATGAAGTGATTCAGCCTGGAAAAACTACCGATCAGGATGTCATTTGGTGGCTGCGCCAGGAAAATCAACGCCGGGGCTTTGGTACCTGGTTTCAGCCCGGGATGCGCGTCCAGCGGCAGAACGGCAAAAGTTTACAAATACTGCAGCAGGAAGACGCGCCGATCGTAATTGAACGAGGCGATGTCCTTTGGGTGGACTACGGGTTGACGGCGATGCGTTTGGCCACCGACACCCAACATATGGGGTACGTGCTCAAAGAGGGCGAAACCGGGCCTCCTGCAGGTATTGTGAATGCGCTTGAGAATTCCAAAAAGATGCAGGACATCGTGATGAAGCGAATGGTGGTGGGCAGAACAGGAAACGAAGTGCTGGCTGAAGCGCTTAAGGAAGTGCGTGCGCTCGGCATCAAGGGGACGGTGTACTCGCACCCTATCGGAGACCATGGGCACGGTGCCGGGCCGCTGATTGGGCTCTGGGACCGCCAGCAGGGCGTTCCTGGCCGTGGCGACGTCAAGCTCTTGCCCAACACCTGGTTCTCAATTGAGTTGTCGAGCCGCAGTCCGGTGCCCGAGTGGGGCAACCAGGAATTGTTTGTGGGAATGGAAGAAGATGCGATGGTTGGCGGGGATGGCAAAATTCAATGGGTACTGCGACGTCAGGAGAAGTTTCACCTGATTCGCTAGGCGCAAGCGGCAATCTGATAGAGGTTTGAAGTTGCCATTGGGATCGGTTCGAAGTATTCCGGCTCAACTGCGCCCAGATATTCCCGAACGAAAGCTCTTGCCATTCCGACGCAACCCTGGCTTCTATACATGCGGAAGAACATTTGCTGGGCACCTGCGGCGTCGAGAGTAGGGCAGAGAAGGGCGACGACAGAGGCGCTGGAGCAAACGCAATCCCGGCATTCTTTGCCAACCAGACGGCAGCTTTCCGGGTTCACTTCATTGCCAAGATTCTCTTCGATTCCTACTAACATTTCGTTGCTCTCCTCGGGTGAAACTCATTTGTACCGTGAATCGAATTTTTGGCCTAGACACCATATGGGGAGATTCTCAAACTTCATTGCGGGTAGAGGGTCTTTCCTTTTGTACCCTCACATGGGGGTATTGCAATTTGAAAAATATTCTTCTGCTTCCCTGAAAGAGGTGCAAAAGGGCGATGCTGTTGCTACGCTCAAATTAGGTCCAAACATTTTCAGTGAAACACTGGGCCGACCCAAAATCCCTAACATAGACAAGCGTTTTCCGCATTCATGAATATCCGCTCGCTGTTCAGCCTATTTTCGTCCGACCTCGCCATTGACCTTGGCACGGCGAATACCCTCGTATATGCCAAAGGTAAGGGCATTGTTGTCAATGAACCTTCGATCGTGGCGATCAACAAGAACAACGGCGAAGTTGAAGCCGTTGGCAAAGAAGCAAAAGAAATGCTGGGCCGCACGCCAGGCAACATCGTCGCAATCCGTCCGATGAAGGATGGTGTCATTGCCGACTTCAAAGTGACCGAGCGCATGTTGAACTACTTCATCCAGAAGGCCCATGGCCGAAAGATGTTGGTTCACCCACGAATCGTAATCGGCGTACCTTCTGAAATTACCCAGGTTGAAAAGCGCGCAGTTATCGATTCAGCCTATCGCGCCAAAGCAAGCGAAGTGCATCTGGTGGAGCAGGCGATGGTGGCAGCGATCGGTGCCGGGCTTCCCATTACCGAGCCTGGCGGCAACATGGTGGTGGATATTGGCGGCGGTACAACCGACGTTGCGGTTATTTCGCTGGCCGGTATCGTTTATTCCCGCTCTGTGCGGGTGGCCGGAAACGAACTGGACGAAGCGATTATTCAGTATCTGAAGCGCAAATATAACCTTCTGGTTGGCGAAAGAACCGCTGAGCAAATCAAGATGAAGATCGGTTCCGCTTCCGAACTGGACAAGCCGATCACGATGGAAATCAAGGGCCGTAATTTGATTGAGGGTGTGCCGCGCACCCTCACCATTGGCGACGAAGAAATCCGCGAAGCTCTGGCTGAAGGTATTTCGACCATTATGAATGCGATTCGCGTCGCGCTTGAGCGCACTCCTCCCGAGCTTTCAGCCGACATCTCAGATCGAGGCATCGTGCTCACGGGTGGTGGTGGCCTGATCAAGAACCTCGATAAGCGTATTCGTCAGGAAACAGGTTTACCCGTATCCATTGCAGAAGATCCATTGGCCTGCGTCGTACTTGGTATCGGCAAAATGCTTTCCGATTTCAAATTGCTGCGCCGCATTGCAATTGAGTAGGGGAGCGCCTTAGGGCAAGCATGGATGGATTCTTAGGCAGATACCGTAATTTGTCCGTCCTGGTGATTGTCATCATGGCGCAATTGGTGCTGCTTGCCGTTCAGGTCAAAAACAACCAGGATGTGCGGTTGATTCGCGTCTGGGCCGTGACGGCTATCACCCCACTTGCGCGCGTCTTGGAGGGGATCCGGGCGAACACCTTCGGTATTGCTGGTGAATATTGGCAATTGATCGAAATTCGATCCCAGAACCAGACGCTCAAGGCCGATGTCGACCGATTCAAGCTTGAAAATCAGTTCTTGAAGGAAGAGCTGGCAACGGCCAAGCGCGTCGAGGCGATGGCGTTCTTCGTCCAGCGTAATCCCAATAAGACGATCGGTGCCCGAATTATTGGTGCGGGTGCTGGCATGAACTCAAAGGTTGTTTTCATTGATCGAGGTTCCACTTCCGGCGTCCTCAAGGGAATGCCCGTGATCACCCCGGATGGGATCGTCGGCAAAGTAACCGCCTCTTACCCGACTGGTTCTCAGGTCATGCTCATTACCGATCCAACCTTCGGTTGCGGTGTTGTTTCAGACAAAACCCGGGTGCATGGCACCGCCAAAGGCCAGGGGAACAATCAACTTTTGGTGGATTATATTCAAAACGAACAGACCGTCCAAGTAGGTGAAATTTTCTACACCTCAGGGGACGATCGCATCTTTCCCAAGGGCTTGCCGGTGGGGCCGGTTCGAGTCGCGAGGGAGGGTAAGCTCTTTAAAGAAATCTATGTCGCTCCAGCGGCATTCGAAAAGGGCCTGGAAGAAGTACTTGTGGTGCTCGAAGGGGTCCACCAGCAAATTCCCGAACTCTCTCAAGTCACCAATGTAGGACCTGAAGCTAAACCAATGGCTCCCCCTGTTTCTGATTCAGTCGCGCTCCCCTTGGACGCAACCCCAAAACAGAATCCAAACCAGAAATTTTCTACCGATGCAGACCGCCTGGTGGATCGATACAAAGCGATTGGCGAGCAACAGGGGCTAAGCTACGGTAATGGTGGTAGAGTGCCGAATTTTAATGCGCCTGTGGCTCCAAGAGTAGTCGCGCCCAAGCCAGCTACTACGGCTGTGCCTCCTGCTGTGACGAATCCTTCGGGTGCCGCAACTCCTGTTGCTGTCCCACCCAATCCGTAAGTACACCAATGTCATCCCCCGAGTACACAGAAGCAAATTACGTTGAAGGCCGGCGCCGCAAGAGTTCCTCTTCGAGCTTTCGACCCATCGTTTTTTTTCTTGTACCTTTATTTTCTGTTCTTCTCGATATCTTTCTTCCCAGGTTTGTCGAATCCGCCAGAACCCTGGAATTCCCGCTTCTGATCACGATCTACTTTTCGCTGATGAAGCGCCAGCCGATAGCCGGTGTGGCCATTGGCGCCACAATTGGCCTGATGCAGGACTCGCTTTCACAACAGCCGCTCGGAATGTTTGGAATCGTGAAGACGATTGTTGGGTATTTCGCTGCTTCGGTGAGTCTGCGCTTTGACGTCAACAATCCGGC
>CANGVB010000110.1 GCA_947456995.1 Bryobacteraceae bacterium
CGTCCTTGATAATGCTGTCGACGTATTCGGTTTCTTCCTTCGAAGGATTGGTGTCGTCGAAGCGTAGATTGCACTTGCCGCCAAAATCTTTGGCAAGGCCAAAGTTCAAACAGATCGACTTGGCGTGGCCAATGTGCAGGTAACCGTTCGGCTCTGGAGGGAATCGCGTATGGACTCGGCCGTCGTTCTTTCCGTTCTGAATATCCCGGATAATGATGTCCCGGATAAAGTTCGATGGGGCGGTTTCAGACGTGGCAGTGGTCTCGTTCAGACCGTCAGTAGGCATTATCTTCATTATATCTGGCAGCCTTGTACTAGGCCGTTTCAATCGCAATCGCCCGAACCGGACACCCATCGCCGTCCACTATCTTGAGCGGCAAAGCAATGAACTCCACCTCAGCCTGCGTGATCTGATCCAGGTGAGCCAGGCCCTCCACGATCACAACCCCACCCCTAAACAGAGTTTGATGCACTTCAGTGAGTTCAGCCATGTTGTTGACGTCTGCGACAGAGGGAGGTTCAACCCCAATGAGCGCGACCTGTTTTTCTGCCAGCCAGCGCGCGAGTTCAATCGAGATTCGCGGCAACTCATCGCGATACTCACTGGTGCCAACTCGTGTATGCCAATCGGTTCTGAACAAGAGCCGGTCTCCTGCGAAGACCTCTCCAATGCGCGACTCCACATCTTCAACGGTCAGTAGTTGACGGGGTTGAACGGGAGCGAGATTCACGATCCGTGCCGGGCCACAACAGGCGGCCAGATCCTGTTGATCGAGGCTCGCACCATTGGGCAAAAAGTGCTTGGGCGCATCCATGTGCGTGCCTGAATGCGAGTAAAGCGTGAGCGTTGTAGCATTCCATCCATCTGCCTCTATCGTCTTGGCGCTACTGATGTTTACGCCCCGAAGCGAATTCGAAACCGGCAGGCTCAAGTCGATGACACGATTGCGTGACGGTTTATTTGCAGAATCGTATAAAGCTTCAACTACACGCAGCGATTTCTCATACTCGCGTGGAGATGTTTCGCAGACTGCTGTACCGTTGAGAACATCCAGAAAGTGCTGCTGGCAGGCAAACACGCAATCGCCTCCAAAGCCCCGGCGCGTGTGCACGTATTCGTGTTGATATGCGGGCTGTCCGAGTTTCTTGACACGAATCGAACCATCAGACCCCAGCCAGATGCTGCCTCCATCGGCCTCGACAAGCAGCTCGCCAAAGGTATACCGGAAGTCATCGCTCAGCGATTCGTTGTAACGATTGGCGTCCCACACTCCCTCTGCGCCACTGCTGAAACGAAAGCTCAGCCGCCCCGTGTCCTCGCCTGCGATCACTGGATTCAGCCGCCGCAAAGTTGCCGAGCAGTCTACAATCTCGCCCGCCAGATAGCGAAAGGTATCGACAAAGTGAATGCCTGTTTCATGCACCAGTAGGCGAGGCATTGTCCGGAAATAGGGTTGGCGCGCAAGGTAAGCATCTTCGCCCCAGCCGTCGCCCATACGAGAGTGCATCGTGATCGAATGCAATGTGTTGCCGATAACGCCGGCACCGAGCATTTTCTTGATCTCCCGATACCAGGGCTGGAAGCGAAAGTTCTCATGCACCATAAAGGGCGCAGACGATGCCGCACCTACATCGAGGATTCGTTTGGCTTGAGCAAAATCGGCAGCAAGCGGCTTTTGACAGATCACTGCCAGCCCGCGTCGGGTGGCCGCCTGCACAAGTTCGAGCCGTCCTGTAGGCGGTGTTGCGATGTCTACAAAATCGATTCCGGCTTCTGCGATTGCTTCCTCGGGATGAATCGAGATCTTCTGGATGCCGTACCTGTCTGCGGCCTTCCGTGCCTTCGCTTCATCCAGATCGCACACACAAACAATCTCGACACCAGGCAGCCGCTGCCACGCCTCAAGGTGAAAATCGCTAAAGTACCCGGCCCCAATTACGACGCCACGTCGAACCACCATCGCTCAACCTCACAGACATAAGCCTGGCTTACGTTTCAATTCAGTCTTGAATCACTTGCTGCGAGCCAGTTCTGCAACCCGCGTATTCAGACTCCGTAATTGTCTCAACTCTTCTTCCGCCTGCTGCAACGCAGTCTGAATCCGGGATAAATCACCCGCCTGCAAACCCTGTCCCGGGTTCTCTCTGGTTTGCATGTTGAGGCTGAAGTTGCGGTAGAGATCAGTCACTTCGCGGTATCGACGCTCCAGAGTCAGCAATGATGCTTCACGTCTGCGATTGAGGTCTTCTACGTCCTTTGACACCACCACCACGCGCTTGGCGGCCAGTTCCGCCTTGCTCAGTTTTTCCTGCAACAACTTCTCGCTGGTCTCCACTTGCAGCAGGCGCTGAGCCTTAAACTTTAGCTCCGTCTCAAGTGCCTCACTTACCCTTTGTTGCCGCAGGGCATCTTCCTTGACGCTTGCGATTTGCTCAGTCAGCTTCTTTGCATCGTCTGTTTGCGTCGAGACGCGTTCCTGCATCTGGTCTTCCGTCTGTCTCGATGCCTGCAGATCTTTTTCCAGCTCATTCGCCCGGTTGCGCAACTCATCGATCATCCGCAAATACTTGCTGACATCGACACTCTCTCTGGGGGCCGCGGAGGGCTTTACGAGTTGTGGCTCTGTAGCCTGGGGGGCTGCTTCAGCAACAGCAGGGATCGCCACGCCACGCTTGGACAGTTCTCCCTCAAGCTGTGCCACTCGACTCACGGCGACTCTACGCTCCTGTTCAGAACGCCAGCCCAGCCATCCGGCTACGCCCAACATTGCGAGGATCACAACGATTGCCAGTCTCTGCATCGCCACCTACTTGCCAAGCGCAAAACGCGCCCGGCTGGGAACTTCCCTCTCCCCGTTGCGAAGATCCACACTCACCGATCTCACTTTAGGGTTCTTCAATTCTACGGCAATGCTCCAGTGCTTCGAAGCTGCCGACAACACTTGTTCTATTGCTGTCGGAATCTCGCCCTGGCTTCGGCAAAACACTCCAGACCCACCAGACTCTTCAGCCAATTGCAAAAGTCCGCGCTGGTAAGCCTGATTGATCGCATCACCAAAAAAGCTCAACTGCACCACATACACCGGTGTCTCAAACTTGGCCAACTGATCCGAGATCTTCTGGATCTTCTCTTTCACAAGTTCATCCGGAAATTTTCGACTCAAGTCCCGCGAGTCGCTCGAATTGATCACCGGGTTGGTGTAGTCTTCCCGGTAATTTGCAATGTTGCTGTCGGTCACATACATCACGGCCACCCGCACGCCACTCTTCTGCAAGAGCCGCTGGCCCAATGCCGCTGCAACCTCTACCGTGTTGAGCAAACCAGCCTTCCCCACGGCTGCGTAGTCTTTTACGGCTGCACTCAATTTCGCTCGGTCCGCTGTGGGGTCAAGAATCGCCTCAAAGCGATCTTGTGCCCTCATCACTCCCACCCAGTGATTCGGACGTAGGTTCTGAATCTGGCTGATCAGCGACTCCCGCGCCGCATCTACCAGCGCCTGATCGCCGCTCAAATCGAGCACCAGCAGCAGTACGAGATCATCCTCAGGCCCAAGCACGCGCAAGACTTTCGCCGGGTTGCCGTCGAGCCTCGCAGCAAAAGCCTTCTTCTCAAGCGACGGCTCTTGTTCCCCTGCTGCAACCCGCACCAGCGTACGCGCCACTTTGGGCGAGGGCGCACGGCCTTCCTCCGCACCCAGCGCGTAAGCCAAGATCAGCGTTAATAAGCTCAGCCGTCTCAGAAGCTTAACCTCAATCCTAATTGAACCACTCGTCCCCCTCTTGATTCAATGCTTCGGCCGGCATTCACATTGGGTGCCGAAACAGGCCCGATCACAACATCAGGGTCTGCCCAGTTGCCGACGTTAGTCCAGTTGAATCCGGTTGCTGTCAGTTCCACCACGCGCTCGGCCGACAAGGCAAACCTCTTGCTCACCGACAGATCGTGGTTCTGCGATCCTGGCCCCACCAGTTGTGGATGCGTTCTTGGGCCGTTGCCGAAGGTGAAGTCTGGCGGCTGTGCGAATGCCTCCGGGTTGAACCAACGGTTCGGGCCAGGGTTCTCTACTCGAGGGTTCACCCCATCCACAAGATTCACACGCAGAGCTTCGATCACCCCTCCCGTGTTGTTGAACTGCGGCCTCAATCCCAGCGGCTCACCACTCTGCATCGACGTGATTCCAGACACAGTCCAACCGTCTACGAAGTAACGCCGCCAGTCCTGGAATTCAAGAAAAGCTTTCTTTGCCCCTACAGGCAGTTCATAGCTGAAGCTCAGCGAAAGCCGGTGTGGGTTGTTGCCCAGTGTTTTGCTCCACTCGTTCTTGATGTTGTAAAAATCCTGAACACCGACGGGGCCTGAGTAGTCATCCATCTGCTTTGAGAACTCATAGGTCGAATTCAAAACCAAGCCGTTTGCCGATCTCTTTTCCGCCCGCACCACCGCTGCATTCCGCTTATAGTTCCCTGACGGCCACGAGTTGAAGAGGCTGAACCTCTGGTATTGCGGATAGGGGCGAATGGTGCGACGAAACTCTTCGCTATTCAGTGCATCCCGCTCGGATAGATACGACAGCGGAATCGCATTCGGGTTGGCCGTATTGCTTGGTGCAAATAGTCTCTGCCCTCGCGCATGTCCCAGGCTCACCCCCAGCACTGTCTGTCCCGGCAATGTCCGCTCATAGGACAAGCCTGCCGATTGGTAGCGGGGCACATCACCCTGACGCTGCACCAGATCCGCGATGGTGAAGTTTGCCCCATCCAGTCGAAGATCGGGCAGGGGACGATCAAGGCCCGGCACGCCATCCCTCAGCCTCAATGCAGGGCTCAACTGAATATTCGACGACACATAGGTGGGCTGCGCAATAAATCCTTGTGAAGCCCACTGAGTGGTGTAAATGGGAATCCCACTATGGCTTAGCCCATAGCTCAAACGCACAACACTCTTCGAGTTTCCACCGGGGTTCCATGCGATGCCGATGCTGATTTCAGGCCTCCAGATGGCCCTTTGAAGTGAACGGCCCATCCCGTTGCGGTTGGCAAAAATCAGCGCTCCCGGTCTGCCGTTGGCAGGATTGATGACACTCAGATCGACACTGCCAAAGCGATCAAATTTTTCTGTTCGGGCACCCGTCAGCTCCACCGCGAAAGACGCCGTGATCACCAGATTCTTGGCATATTCATACGTATCGGCTCCGCTCAATCGGAAATAGTTTCCACGCCAATAAGAAGGGTGCTCGGCAATGGTTGCCGCCCCGCCCTCTGCCAGGCCCAGAAGAAAGCTGGCAAAGCCATGCCCTGTGTTGTTTACCCCGGGCAGTGATGTCAGCGATGGCCCAAAGTCAAACGAACCTGCCGGCCAGCGTGGCGCATATGCGTTTACTTGATACCGGCGAACTTGCCCAGAGCCTCTCAATCGATGTTTGCCAAATCTTGTCGAGATCGCGTCGGTGAGATAGAAGTAGTTGTGTCCGCTCACAATGCTCGGATTCATGCGGCCGATTGGCAAATAGGGGGCAAATCGAAATGAGGGAAATGCGTCCCGTAACGGGCCCTCCAGCCCAATCGTTGCCAGCGCTCCTTGCTGCCCCGGCCTGTTACTCCGCGTCTTATCCGATTGCACATCAAACGTGAGTGCATGCACCGTTGAAGCATTACGGGTAAAGGTCCAGTCCAGCACCCCGCGACGCGCGCTAAAGTCGCGATCATTTAACCCCGAGTCCGCGATAGTGTCAAAGAGCCTCGGTGCTCTTGCCAGCCCGCTCGTGAAAGATCCATTGAAGGTCAACCGGTGTCTCTCCCCCAAGGTGTGGTCCACCTTGAAAATCATGCCATTGGCCTGATTGGTCTCGGGCGAAAACACGAAGTAATTGTTCCTGAAAAACGGCCCGGCATTTGAGTTGGCCCGCGGATAGAAATCCAGAGTCTTCATCGCAACCGGATCCAGCCGGGTAGCGGGAATTAAATTTCCAGCAAACGGGTCGCGAGCATATTGCGGGTTGCTAATGCTTACTGGCTGAGCCGGATCATAGCTCGCATTCAGCCTTGTAGATTGAGGGTCATAGATCGGCAACGGATTGCCTGCCGGATCTACTGTCCGGGAGAAATCTCCAGTGCGTTCCGGATCGATCGCAACCGTACTCAATGTGGATCGCCCGATGCGTTCTCTCACTCCCTCATAGGACACGTTAAAAAATGTCTTGCGCGACCCCTCGTAAATGCGAGGAATCACCAGCGGCCCGCCCACATTAAACCCAAACTGGTTGCGTCTCAAGAGATTTCGAGATCCACCTCGCTGCACTACTTCGTGCGGTGTTGCATCCAGCTTGTCATTACGAAAATTTTCATAAAGGCGTCCATGCCAGCCGCTGACAAAGGATCCCCTGGCGGCTTTCGGTGCCGGGCTATCGCTACGTAAGCCCAACTCTTGCGTCACTACCTTGAATTCTTCCACCGCTCGCTCAAGCGGCTGCTTCGCTGGTTGCCACCCCCAGGCCAAGCCGACACACGCGAAAGTCAGAAAAATGCGCATGAAGATCATTTCATCTTCAGTTTAGCTTCGTTTCATAAAAATGATTGAATCTCAATCAAGTTTCGGGACTTGTCGCTATGATAAAACTGGCAACTGTGTCACCGACACGTCTGTCAGCGTCCCAAACGCAACCTTCGCTCAGGCGACACATAGGGGGTCTATTGAAAGGCATTATTCTTGCGGGCGGCAGCGGCACACGGCTTCACCCCATTACAGAAGCGGTAAGCAAGCAATTGCTCCCGGTCTACGACAAGCCGATGATCTACTACCCCCTGACAACGCTCATGCTGTCGGGCATCCGTGAAATCCTGATCATCTCCACCCCGATCGACCTGCCCGTTTATCGCAGGCTTCTGGGCGATGGCAGCCGCTTCGGCATCAAGCTGGAATATGCAGAACAACCTCGTCCCGAGGGTCTCGCGCAAGCCTTCATCATCGGCAAGTCTTTCATCGATGGAGGCCCGGCCGCGCTTATCCTGGGCGACAACCTCTTCTACGGCCAGGGCATCTCGGTGCAACTCCAGCGTGCTGCCGCCCAACCTGAAGGTGCCACCATCTTCGGTTATTGGGTGCGCGATCCAGAGCGCTACGGTGTTGTCGAGCTCAACGATCAGGGCAAGGCTATCTCTATCGTTGAGAAGCCCAAAGAGCCCAAGTCCAACTATGCCGTTGTCGGCCTCTACTTCTACGACAACACGATCACCGAGGTTGCCGAATCGATTCAGCCCTCCCCCCGCGGCGAGCTGGAAATTACCGACGTCAACAATCGCTACCTCGAAGCGGGCAAGCTCCGTGTCGAGGCTCTAGGCCGCGGTATGGCCTGGCTCGATACCGGCACGCACGAATCCCTGCTCCAGGCAGGCAACTTCGTAGAAACCATCGAGCAGCGTCAGGGTCTCAAAGTCGGTTGCCCCGAAGAGGTCGCCTTCCACATGGGCTGGCTCAATCCGGAGCAACTCGAAGAACAATCTCAGCGTTACAAAAACTCAAGCTACGGCCAATACCTGCACGGCCTTTTGCGACACCGCCGCTAGCGCTTGAGCGCCTCGGCAATCGCCTTCTCAGCCAGCGGTTCCATCACTGCATAGCCGGCATCGTTCGGGTGCAATCCATCATTGGTCAGCTCCTTCTTTAGCAGCTTGGCCTCATCGAGCATCGCCGAATAATAGTCCAGATACACCAGCTTGTTCTTCTTGCAATAAGCCTGCATCCACTCATTCAGCGCAATGATCTTCTCCGGCGGCCGGCGTGCGATCTGCGGCCTGTGATAATCACAAACCGGCATCACACTCGACATCACCACCTTCATGCCGTTGGCCTTGGCGAGCTCTGCCATCGATTGCAAATTCCCCTCGATCTGCTCGAGCGTCATCGGCCCCGTATTGCCCGCGATGTCATTCGTGCCCGCCAGAATCACAACTACCTTCGCACCCAGTGCAATCACATCGGGCCGAAAGCGAATCAACATCTGTGGTGTCGTCTGCCCGCTGATCCCGCGATTGACATAAGGCCGGTCCGGCCAGAACTTGCCACCCCTGCGTCCCCACGCATCAGTAATCGAATCGCCCATAAACACAACCCGCTTCTCGTTGCCAGCCACAGGCGCAAGCTTGGCATTGTCCGCTGCATAGCGGCCCAGATTCGCCCAGTCCAGCAGAGTCTTCTGCGCCCGCGCCAGATCCGTCTGCAACTTCGGCACATCCACGCTCTCCTGCCCAAGAGCCATCATTCCCACCAAACCTAAGAGGAAAAACTGTTTCACTTCCGAACCTTCTTTCTGATGCCTTCCAGCATCACCTTCGCTTCCGACGCAACACCCTCATACACCGGCTTGAACATCGCATCCGGATCCATCCTCACACCATATACCGCCACCGGCCCCAGGCGCTTGAGCAACCGTGCCGCCACTCCACCACCCAGCAACCCGGCCTCAAATTCAGACCAGTCGCGATGCTCGCCCCAATAAGCTGCCGGGTCTGTCTGCAGCGGCTCTCCCCCCTCGTCCACCTCAACAACTTCTGCATCTTCGCGCGGCCCTCCCCCCCGCAATCGCACCAGCAACATCGGGTCTCGCTCAATCTCTTCACCCAGTGCCCGCAATACTGCCAACGCATGCTTGCACGGTCGCATCCAGTCTGCGCAAGAGCAAGCCGTCTTCACCTCGCGATATCTCTCTGGCAACAAATTCACTTCTGCCACCGCCAGCGCACGCCGCAGCACAACGCCCGGCGAACCCTTCCGGTAATCCCGCA